>NZ_CP103424.1:900000-1016659 GCF_024918975.1 Mycoplasma cottewii
TGAGAATTTTCTAACTGAACCACCTAAGTTACGAATAACACGAACTTCTTTAGCACCTGAGTTATCTGCTACTTTTAATTTAGATAATGTTTGAATCATATAATTTTATCTCCTATTATAAAGTTGCTTTTTCAATAACTTTAACTAATCTAAAGTTTTTAGTTTTTGATAAAGGACGTGTTTCCATGATTTCAACTTTGTCACCCATTTGAGCGATTTGTTGTTCATCGTGTGCTTTGTATTTTTTAGAATATTTAACACGTTTTTTGTAAATTGGGTGGTTTTTGTAAGTTTCAACTAACACAGTAATAGTTTTGTCCATTTTGTCAGAAACAACTTTACCGATTAATGTTCTTCTACTATTTCTTTGCATCGTCTTCGTTCTCCTTTGTTACTTTTTTTCTAGGACTTGGTTTTTTTTCTTCTTTTTTTTCTTCAGCTTTAACTTCAGCGTTTTCTTCTTGACCTGCAGCCATAGCTTCAGCCATAGCTTGTTGCATGTCGTTTTCTTCTACTTCAGTTCCAAATTGTTGATTGTATTGTTCTTCGATCATTTTTCTTTGTTTTGCTCTAACTTCTTTTCCTGCTTTTTCAGCTTCAGCAACTGCTGCGTTGTAGTCAGCTTTGATAACTTTATTAGTGTTTTCTCCGCTTAAACGTCTTTCAGCTAAAGTTAATTCAATTCTTGCAATTTCTTTTTTAATTTCTTTAATACGGTGAGTTTGTTCTAAACTTCCAACTGCTGCTTGGAATTTTAAAGCAAATAGTTCAGCTCTTTTAGATTCACCAGCTTTGATTAATTCATCAACTGATAAGTTTCTAATATCTGTCATTTTTGATTTAGCCATTAATTTTCACCTCTTTTAACAAATTTACAACGAATTGGAAGTTTGTGAGCAGCTAATCTTAAAGCTTCTCTTGCAACTTCTTCACTAACTTGAGCAACTTCGAACATAACTGTTCCTTTTTTAACAACTGCTACTCATTTTTCTGGGTTCCCTTTTCCTGATCCCATACGTACTTCTGCAGGTTTTTTAGACATTGACATATGTGGGAAAATTCTCATTCAAATTTTTCCATCACGTCTCATGTAACGAGTCATAGCAATACGTGCTGCTTCGATTTGGTGGTTGTCAATTCAAGCACCATCTAAAGCCATTAATCCAAATTCACCAAAGTTAATTTCTTTAGCTCCTTTAGCTTTTCCTTCATAACTAACTCTGTGAGGTTTACGATATTTAGTTCTTTTTGGCATTAACATAATTATCTTTTTCCTCCTTTGTTAGCTTTTGGTTTTTCCATAACTGATGAAGGTTTATTAGAATTTTTCATGTTTCCTAAAACTTCACCGTGGTTGATTCAAACTTTAACTCCGATTTGTCCATAAGTAGTTGGAGCTTCATATAAAGCATAATCAACATTAGCTCTTAAAGTTGATAGAGGAACTGAACCTTCTAAGTAACCTTCAGTACGAGCCATTTCAACTCCACCTAAACGTCCACTTACAGCAGTTTTAATTCCTTTAACTCCTGCTTTTAATGCTTTTCTGATTGCTAATTTTTGAACTGTTCTGAATGAAGCACGGTTTGTGATTTGTTCTCCAATTCATCTAGCAACTAAAGTTGCATCAGCATCAGGATTTGAAATTTCAACAACTTTAACATTAACTTTTAAGTTTTTGTTTTTAACTGTTTTTTTAACAGTTAAAGCGATATTTTCAACATTTTTACCTTCTTGACCTAAAACGATAGCTGGACGAGCAGTTTTAATGATTAAAGTTAAATCTTTAGTAGTTCTTTCGATATCAATTTTTGATACAGCAGCATCTTTTAATAATTTGAATACAGCGTTACGAATTTTAATATCTTGATCTAATCATTTAACGTATTGAGTTTTTTCAGCATATCATCTGTTTTCTCAATCTCTAACAATTCCTAAACGTAAAACATTTGGTGATACTTTTTGTCCCATTTTCTACTTGTCCTTTCTATCTTTCGTCACTTACCACGATTACGATGTGGCTAGTTCTTTTTAAAATTTCATATGCTCTACCGTGAGCTCTTGGTCTAAAACGTTTTAATGTTGGTCCTTCGTTAACAAAGATTGTTTTAACGAATAATTTGTCAGCATCCATACCATTGTTGTTAACAGCATTAGCGATAGCTGAGTTTAGTAATTTTAATACAGGTTCAACTGCATCTTTGTTTGTGTTTTGTAGAATTGCGATTGCATTTGCTACAGGTTTGTTTCTGATTGTATCTGCTACTAATCTAACTTTTCTAGGAGAGATACGAATCATAGATAATTTTGCTTTTGCTTCCATATTAATTCTTATCCCTTCCTATTATTTTTTCTTACCTTTTTTCTTATCGTCACCATGTCCACCGAATTTACGAGTTGGAGAAAATTCACCTAATTTGTTTCCAACCATATCTTCAGTAACATAAACTGGGATAAATTCTTTTCCGTTATAAACACCGAATGTTTTACCGATGAATTCAGGGAAAATAGTTGATCTACGTGATCAAGTTTTGATTACTTCTCCATCTTTAGATGATTCAGCTTTTTTGAATAAGCTTTCATCAACGAATGGTCCTTTTTTCAATGATCTTGCCATATTATTTATTCTCCCTTTCTATTATTTTTTATTACGTCTTCTTACAATTAGTTTTTCTGAAGCTTTTCTTGTGTTTCTTGTTTTTACTCCTAATGCAGGTTTTCCTCATGGAGTCACTGGAGATTTACGTCCAATTGGAGTACGTCCTTCTCCCCCTCCGTGTGGGTGGTCGTTAGGGTTCATTACAGATCCACGAACAGTTGGACGAATTCCTCTTCAACGGTTACGTCCTGCTTTTCCTCAGTTAACTAAATTGTATTCTTCGTTTCCTACTTCACCGATTGTTGCGTAACATTCAGCTAAAACTTTTCTAACTTCTCCAGATGATAAACGTAAAGTTACATATTTACCGTCATCATCTTTACCTAAGATTTGAACTGATGAACCAGCACTTCTTGCCATTTGTCCACCTTTTCCTGGTTTTAATTCAACGTTGTGAATTAAAGTACCTTCAGGAATGTTTTTTAATGGTGCTGCATTACCAACTTTAATATCAGCGTTTTCTGATGCAACAATTTTCATTCCTACTTGCATTCCTTTAGCAAATAATACGTAACGTTTTTCTCCGTCTAAGTAGTTTACTAAACAGATGAATGCATTTCTGTTTGGATCGTATTCGATTGATGCTATTGTTCCAACAACATCTCTTTTATTTCTTTTGAAATCAATAACACGGTATTTTTGTTTGTGTCCCCCACCTTTATGGCGAGTAGTAATTAAACCACGGTTATTTCTTCCGGCTTTAGAACTTTTTGAAACAACTAATGATTTTTCAGGTGTATCTGTTGTAAGAATTTTTGAATAATCAATTGTAGTCATATTTCTACGACCATTAGTTGTTGATTTATATTTCTTAATTGCCATGATTTTCCCTTTCTATTTAATGCGCTTACAATAATTTATCCGGGTAGATCTATCTATAAGTCGCTTATTCCGCTAAGTCGTTTAAGACTTCTAATTGTTCACCAGCTTTTAAAGTGATGATTGCTTTTTTGAATGAATTTGTTTTTCCAACAAATCTTCCCACTCTTTTTTCTTTTCCGTCATAGTTCATAGTTCTAACTGATGCTACTTTAACTTCAAAGATTTCTTCAAAAGTTTTTTTAATTTGAACTTTGTTAGCTTTTTTATCTACTAAGAATGTATACACACCATTTTGGTGTCCCATGTATGACTTTTCTGTTAACACAGGTTTTTTAATAACTTCTGTTAAGTGCATTATGCGTATACCCCCTCAACCGCTAAAACAGCTTCTTCTGTAATTAATAATTTAGTTGCATTTAGTAAGTCGAATACATTTAATTGGTTAGCAGCTAATGTTTTAACTTTACTAATGTTGTTTGCTGATTTTAATACTAACTCATCTTTTTCTTTAGTAACGATTAGTGTTTTTTGATCATCAATTTTTAAATCTTTCATTACTTCAACCATACCTTTTGTAGATGGTTTTGCAAATTCAAATTTGTCAACGATTACAAGATTGTTTTCTTTAGCTTTTAATGATAATGCTGATCTAAATGCTAAAGCTCTAACTTTTTTGTTAACACTTTTTGTGTAATTAATATCAGGTGTTGGACCAAAGACAACTCCCCCACCTCTTCATTGAGGTGCTCTAATAGATCCTTGACGAGCACGTCCAGTACCTTTTTGTTTTCAAGGTTTACGTCCTCCTCCAGAAACTTCAGCACGGGTTTTAACTTTTCTAGTTCCTTGTCTTAAAGCAGCTTGTTGAGCAACAACAGTGTCATAAATAGCTTGTTGGTGAGGTTCGATTCCTCATACGTTATCATTTAAAGTAATTTCTTTAACTTCATTACCTTTAATATTTAAAACTTGTATTTTCATCTGTTACCTCTCTAATTAAGCTTCTGTTGATTCTGATTCAACTTTTGCGTTTCTATTTAATAATTCTGCTGCTTGTTTGCTTTGTAGTCCTTTAACATTTTGTTTAATTTGAACAAATCCTTTTTTAGGTCCTGGAATTGATCCTTTAATTAACATTAAGTTGTTTACTGAATCAATTGCAATGATTTCTAAGTTTTGGATAGTTCTTTTTGCATGTCCCATGTGACCTGCCATTTTTTTAGATTTAAAGATACGGTTAATGATTGCTCCCATTGAACCTATTCCACGGTGGTATCCTGATCCGTGTGCCATTGGTCCACGTGAGTAATTATGTCTTTTAATTCCCCCGGCAAATCCTTTACCTTTAGTAATTCCTGTAACATCAACGTATTCACCAGAAACGAATACATCACTAGCATTAATAACTTGACCTAGTTCATATCCAGTCATGTTTCTGATTTCTTTTACGAAGCGCTTAGGAGCTGAATTAGATTTTTTGAAGTGTCCTAATTCAGGTTTATTTACTAAGTTAACTCTTTTATCAACAGTTCCTAATTGAACAGCTGTATATCCGTCAGTTTCTTGTGTTTTAACTTGTAAAACTGTGTTTGGTTGAACTTCAACTACTGTAACTGGTACTAATTGTCCTGCTTCAGTAAATACTTGAGTCATTTCCAATTTACGTCCTAAGATTCCTTTCATTGTTTTCCTCCTAATTGATAATCATGTATATTCGGGCAAATTTTATATTTTGTATTTTCTAATGAATTTAAGAAGATTATTATAATTTAATTTCGATATCTACACCGCTAGGTAATTGAACTCTTTTTAGAACATCCATTGTAGCTGGTGTTGGGTTTAAAATTTCTAATAATCTTTTGTGTGTTCTCATTTCAAATTGTTCTCTTGAGTATTTGTAAACGTGAACAGATCTTAAAATAGTAATAATTTGTTTTTCTGTTGGTAATGGGATTGGTCCACGAACTTTAGCACCAGTACCTTCAGCAGCTTGAATTATTTTAGCGATGCTTTGATCAACAATAGCGTGATCATAGCCTTTTAATTTAATTCTCATTTTTTGTTCTGCCATGCTAACCTCCTGTTTTATCATTTTATCAACAACACTTACCAGTGTGTTGTAATAGAGCACACAAAATATACATGCAATTTATATTCTACACTAGTTTATATAAAAATACTATACCTATTTTCCATTATTTTCTAAAAGGTAAAAAGTTATCTCCTACGTTTCCCACTTTAAGCATAAAATAACAGTTTAAACTTATAAACCCAAATTTATAAGCCGACTGTTATTTTTTTAAAATTTCTAAAATAGTATGATAAGTATCTCAACTTTCTTTTAACTCATCATTAAACACTTGTATTGTTTCTGTTTTTTGTTTGTTTACAAATACCTCAATTTCTTTAACATCTTTAATAACGTTAATCATTTTATGTTCAGTAATTCTATCTTTACCTTGCAATTCTAATCTAGAATTTAAAAGATAAATTACATAATTTAAAAACACTAAAGATACAAAACATAGACATATATATCCAACAATATGATTTCATGTTGATAAATACATCGGACGAAGTGACAATTTACCTTTTAATGTTTTAAAATTAGATTCAATTTGTCACTGTTTTGAATATAAGTTCACAATATCAACTACAGCTAAATCAGTTCTATTTGTTTCATAAACATAATATCCATCGTATTTTTCATCTTCTTGTATTTTGGCTAAATCCAATTCATAAAAGCACCTTTATTTATAGGTTTGAAAAACTTATATTTTTTTGAACCAGCTAAATTTTCATAAGAAACTAGATTATCTTTGTTCATTTTTTTGACAAAATTTTGAACTAAGATATCTCTATCATTTTTGTCTTTTATTGCACGTTTTTTACTATAAGTTATTATCTGTTTTCTGAAATGACCGTTTGGTCGTTTTTTATTGTAAAAAGAAGCTATATCACGAACTTTGTATTTAAAAGTTCCATCTGTTATATAATCTTTTTCATCTAAAACGTACTCTTTAAATTGTTTGCTACCAGATTTCATTCTATAAGAGATTATGTAGTTTCAATTTTTAGATTCTAAGAATCTAATATTTTTGTTAATGCTCATACCTTTATCAGCGATGATAGTTACTGTGTTTATTTCATAAAGGTTGGCAATTTCTAACATAAAAGGGATAAATGTATTTGAATCAGCACTATTTCCAGGAAAAACTTTGTAATGTAATGGAATTCCATTTTCATCAGTTGCCATTCCTATTACAATTTGATCTTCTTTGAATTTTCCATCTTTTGAATAACCAGGTTTTTTAAAACCTTCTCTTGAGAATGTTTCAAAATATGCGGTTGTCGCATCAAATCACAATACATCAATTTTTCTGTTTGTGTTATCACAAATTTTCTTGTTTAAGTTTTTTAAAATCTCATCTTTGTTTTTTGCAATGTAATCTAATGATCTATAAAATGAATTTTTTGAGTGAGTGTCAATTCTTTCTTTTTTTATTGTTTTGTAAGTGTTAAATACGCTAATTGGATTTTTAATTCTTTGATAAATTAACTGCATAATAACATCTTTTAGTGTTGTTGATCTTGTAGTAGTGCAATTATCGAAAATATCGAAATAATCAAAGAGTTTTTCAATAATCTCGTAACCTTTATACCTTTCTATAACCTCTTTTTTAAACGATTTTTTCTCTTTGAAAATTTCATCTAACTTTGTCTTAGCTTGTTCTTTTGTTCAAGATAGTGGGAAGTTTGCAATAACTGCTTTAATCACAGTTAGTGGATCATCATGATATTCTTTCAATTCATGTAAATAACCATAACCAAATCTGAATTCATACCCCTTGTTATCTCTTCTTGGTACCCTGATTGATAAATATTCACCCTTTTTAACCCTTGCTATTGATGTTCTTCATTGTCTTTTTGTATCTTTTCTTGACTTTTTCATATTTGTATTATATCATATTTAAGCATAAAAGTATAGATATTTATATTTTTTTATAAAAAAATATAGCTACTAAAAACGCACTGTTTTTGTAGCTAAGTGGGAAACGTAGGAAAATACTATACCTATTTTCCATTATTTTCTAAAAGGTAAAAAGTTATCTAAAACAAAGTAAATAAAATAAAAAAATAGTCTAAAAAGACTATCTTTTACCTGCAACTATTTTTGTAAATTTATTAACTAAATAATTATCAACTTTACCGTTATATGTGTAAGCTAGTTTTTCATTACCGTTTAGTTTGAATTTATCTTCTTGAGAAGTTATTGGAAGATATAGATTTTTAGATTCTCAGTAGAACCCTTTGTCTTCACCTTCACTATTTGTGATTTCTTCATCAACAATAACTAATGGAGAAGCTTGACCTACATATTCAGAAACAGCAAGAGCATTTTCATATATAAAGTTAATAAATTTGTATGATAAATCTAAGTTTCTGCACTCTGTTGAAATAACCATACTATCAGAATATATATTTGTTGTTTCGTATCTTATTTCTGTTTTACCTTCAATAGTAACTTCGTGTTTTTTATTTGGTCTTCCAAAGATATATCCTTTTGTTCCACCAATTGGATCACCTTCTTCATCTCTTAGAGTGTTAGCAGTAGCAGCATCTCCATTATACATGAATGCAAAATCAAAGTTACCAATTGTAGCTTTATCAATTAAATCATCACCATTTAATGAAACATTAGGATTTCTAACTAACTCTTGAACATATTTTGCGGCTTCATCAACGACTTCTTTGCTTTCAATATTAACAATTTGACCAACACGTTGTGCACCGATCATAAATATGTTTTTTGGATCGTTATTTAAAACAACATTTTTTCCAGCTTCAGCTGCTTTTCATAGAATTTCTCAACTTAAAGTTGAATTATCTATTTCAGTTTCATTTGTTTCTTCAATAAACTTAACACCTTGTTCTTTTAAAAATTGTTTATTTTCTTTTGTTGGATTAACAATGATTGACATATCTCCTCATAAATAAGGAACTGCATAATCTATAATTGAATCAGTGTTTAAGTATTTTGCTTCTGGATCTTCTTCTTTTTTATCATCTTTGTTTTCTTCTAATTCGCGTTCAATAAGTCTAACTTCTGATTTAACCATTGTCTCTAATAATGGAGTTTGAATTTGTTTTGGTTTTTCTTGTTCTTCAGTTGACTCTGAATTTGAGTTATTTTCTTGGTCAGTGCTTTCTTCAGTAGACATTAAAGTTATAGTTTCATCTTTGTTTTCTTCTGTACCATCTTCAGGTTCATTAAAAGTGATTTGATTTCCATTTCTATCTTTAAAAGTTCCTCAAACATTTAATTTAGAATAATCTAGTTTTTGGATTCTTCCTTCGTTAGCTAAACGTTGAATCATATAATCACTAGGAACCATAACATCATAACCAACAGTTTGAATTTTATTATATAAATTCTCATTTGAGTCATAAGTTTGATAACTTATTTTTACTTTATGATCTTTTTCAAATTGTTCAATCAATTTTTCATCAATATACTCTCCTCAGTTCGCAACAATTAAATCATATGTATTGTTTAAAACATAAGCAGTAGTTAATCCTGAAAATGCACCAGCTGTTAAAATAACAACTGAAAAAGTTTTTCAAGTTCTAGCGATAAATGATTGAGCATGATATTTTGATTGATTTTTAATTAATAATTTCTTTTGTAAATTAATTACGTGTTCACTTAGTTTATTAAATTGTTTTTGTTTTTTATCAATTTTATTTTGATATTTAGTTTCAAAGTTTGAGATTAGTTTTTGTTTTTCTTCTTCTAAATGTTGAATTCGATCTTGATCATCACACATTTGAATTTTTAAATCAATTTGATTTGTGATTAAAACTTTTTTATAAATTCTAGTTAACACTTCATCGATTTTATCTGTTAGTTCATTAATTTTATTTTTTCTAACATCTTGAAAGTCATGTAGTTTTTCAACAACCATTCTTAATTTGTAGTGATCTTTTCCTTCTTCAAGTTCTATGATTCATTCTTCAAGATAATTAATTTTATTTTTATATCATTCAACAAGTTTTTTAGATGGATCTTTTTCTTGTTTTAATTCTTTTTGTAATGTTCTAATTTTAGCTTTAATTTTTTTAATTTTTAAACTAGCAGTTTTTTCACGTTCTTTGATAACTTCAATTTTATCTTCTAAAAATTCAATCTTTTCTTCTAAGTTTTGAATTTGTAAAGTTAGTTTAGCTGCTTTTTTAACATCAGTTGTTTTTATTAGTTGTAAATCTAATTGACTTAATTTTTTATTAGCTTTTTTTAATCTAACTTCATAACGTTTTTCTTTACCTATTTTCGATTTTAGTTTATATTGTTTTCATTGAAGTTTAGAAATCTTTTTATCATAGTTATTAGTTTTAAAAATAAATAATTTAAATTTTAAAGTAAAGTATTTAAATCATAAACTTAATCTAAATGAAGTTTTAATTATAGTTTTATTATTTAAAGTATCTTTTAAGTTTTCTAATTCTTTGTTTAATTTAGATAATTCTTTTAATTTATAAGTATTGTTTTGAATTTTTTGTTTTGTTTCAGTTTTGTATTGTTTATAAATAACAATTGCATTTCAAGTAATAATACAAATAGCAATTATTGCAACTAGACCTGTACCAAAAGCAAATACAAAAGGTTTTATTTTTTTAGCTGTATAAATGAATGTAGAAATGTTTGTTTGATCTCCACCAGTAAAATAAGAAATAATAAAGTCATCAAAACTCATTGCAAAAGCTATTGCACTTGCAGTTATAATAGCCGGTTTTAAAATAGGAATAATAACTTTAAACATAACTTGATGATTTTTAGCACCTAAATCATAACTAGCATCAATTAAGCTTGGATCAATTTTTCTTAATCTAGGCATAACTGTAATTAATACATAAGGCACGTTAAATGAAATATGAGCCATAATCAATGTTAAGATCCCGAATTTTAATCCACTTAATAAAAATACAATCATCAATGAAACTGCAGTAACAACATCAGCATTAATTAAAGGAACATTAGCAATTGAATATCATTTATTTCTTGTTGCTCTTTTTGTTTTACTTAAACCAATAGCAGCAAGTGTTCCAATTATTACTGAAACAATTGTTGAGACAACTGCAACAAATATAGAAGTAAAAATTGATTTTAAAAATGGTGAATCAGAAAACATTCTTGAATATCATCTAAATGAAAATCCTTCTCATCCTAAAGTAGTTTCTCCACCATTAAATGAAAGTACAACCATTGCAACAATCGGTGCATAAATAAACGCAATAATTATTGCAAAGTAACTATTTTTTAAGAATCTTTTCATTTTTCTTACCACCCCTTACTTCAAATTTATTACTTAATAATTTCATAATTATAATAATAGCAAATACCATGATAGCTAAAACAACTGAAATTGCTGCACCAAATCCAAAATCACTTCCTTGGAAGAAGTATGATTCAATAGCTTGAGCAATTAAGTTAATTTTTCCATCACCCATATAATGAACAACTATCAGACTAGTTGCTGCTTGAACTAAAACTAAACTAAATCCAGTTAAAACTCCTGGCATTGATGAACGTAATGTTATAGTTCAAAAAGTTTTAAATGGTGAACAACCTAAATCTTGAGCAGCGTGCTCTAAATCTCTAGGTCTTGATTCTAATGAATCATAAATTGGAGCAATTGCAAAAGGTAAGAACATATAAGTCATACCAATAACCATCGCAATTGGTGTACCAATTGAAGATGCTGCAAATAAGTAAAATAAAGATCTAAGTCCTAAGACTTTTAAAAGCATAGAAATTCACATAGGCATTGTAACGATTACTCACATATTTCTTGCTAGAATTTTTGATCTCATTTTAGACATAATTAATGCAATTGGATATCCCATTAAAACACACATAACTCCTGCAGCAAATGCATAAGCAATTGAAAGTAATAATGAAATCATAAGATCATTATCAGTAAATAAAGTAATGAATTTTTCAATAGATACTCTAAAAAGTTTAATTCCATCAGCTGGTTGAACAACAGCATAAATAACAATCAAAATTAAAGGAAGCACAACTAAAAATGACATTACTACAAAAAATGGTAATAATATCGGTCATACTTTTCCTTTTGCGAAATTAAACATTTTAGTTTGAGAAAGTCGGTTATTAATTTCTTTTATTTTTAATCTGAAATTTTCACGTTTGATTTGTTCTTTTTGATCATCAATAGCTTCTTCAAGTTCTTCTTGATTAAAACCATTTAAGTTAACTTGAACGTCTTTTAGATTTTTATCTTTCATAAACTATTCAACTTCTTTTCACATAACGTGAATACTTTCATATTTTCATTTAATAGAAACTTTTTGACCAACTTTATATTCATCAATTGTATCGATGATTCATTCTCTACCTTTTGAGGTTTTAACAATGATTTCTCAAAGATTTCCTTTGAAAGTAGTATTTATAACTGTTACATTGAAAAATCCTTTATCTACTTTATCGATAATTATGTCTTCTGGTCTTATAACAATATCGATATTTTTTTCTTTTTCACCAAAGTTTGTATCCATACATACAAATTCTTTACCATCAAATTTAACTAGATTATCTCTTACAAAAGTTCCATCAGTTATGATGTTTGAACTACCAATAAAGTTAGCTACTCATGCATTTTCTGGTTCATTATAAATTTCTTCAGGTGTTCCAATTTGTTGAATAATTCCATCATTCATAACAACAACACGATCACTCATACTTAACGCTTCTTCTTGATCGTGACTTACCATAATAAATGTAATTCCAATTTCACGTTGTAGACGTTTTAATTCTTCTTGCATTGTTTTTCTTAATTTAACATCTAATGCAGCCATAGGTTCATCTAATAATAAAACTTTAGGTTTCATAACAAGTGCTCTAGCAATTGCAACACGTTGTTTTTGTCCACCAGATAGTTCAGATACTTTTTTCTCTTCATATCCTTCTAAACCAACTTGACGAATTTGTTTTGCCACTTCACGTTCTATCATGTCTTGTTTAGTTTTTTTAACTCTTAATCCAAAAGCAATATTTTCAAAAACATTTAAATGCGGAAATAAAGCATATGATTGGAAAATAGTATTGAATTGACGTTTATTAATTGGAATAGGTAATAAGTTTTTATCTTCAAATAAAATTTCACCACTGTTTGGTTTTTCAAATCCACCTATGATTTTTAATGTTGTAGTTTTACCACATCCACTTGGTCCTAAAAAAGTAATGAATTCTCCTTCTTTAATATTGAAACTAATACCTTTTAAAACAACTCTACCATCAAATTCTTTTGTAACGTTTCTTAATTCTAATATATTATTTTTCACAGTTCTCCTCCTATATTCACTGTATTGAATATTAATAATTTAAATACAATAACAGAAGTCTAAAAAGACTCCTACTTAAGGGAGAGACTTTCGGTTTCTAAAGTTATTTCTTTAATTTGAGAATGAGAAAAAATAACATCTAGTCATTCAACAATTATGTAATTGATTTGTTTTAACATTTTCTCATCTCTTTTCTATAAATAATTTTATTTTTAAATACAATACTTTTAATTGTAAATTGTTTTAAAAAAAATACAAATAAAAATTTTTTTCTAATAATTTTATTTGTTTTTAATATTAATTTTTAGGTATTGGTTCTTTTAAAACATGTTTGTAGATATAGTGTCCAACTCCACCATCATCACAACTTAATTCAGTTATATCATTTGCTGCTTTTCTAACGTTATCACGATAGTAATTTTTCATTACAACTCCAGTTCCAGCAAATTTTAATGCTTCAATATCGTTTTCTCCATCACCAAAGAAAATAATTTCTTCAGGTTTAATATTTAATTCATTAGCAACATATTCTAATCCATAACCTTTATTAATTGATTTAGGATTAATTTCAACATTTTCTTTAGCATTAGTAATGTAACTAAATGAATAAATACTATAACCTCTTTCTTCAATTTCTTTTCTTAAAGCTCTCATATTTTGACGTTTACCAAAACAAATATATTTAGTGATTATTGCATCTGGATCTTTTTTAGGATCATAAGTTTTAACAACTCTTTTAACTCTTCTTTTCATTCATAAAGCAAATATTGAAAATCCTTTACTTTTATAAGCTGTATTTTCATCTAATGCGTAAGCAAAAACATGAGCTTTATGTTTCATAGCTAACTCAAATATTTCTTTACTTTCTTTTTTAGTAAAATGTTTAGTATATCTAACTTTAACACTACCATCAGTTTCATAACTAAAAACTTGTCCACCATTTAAACTAACAAATGGAATTCCTGTATTCATTACATCTAATTGTTCAGCTGCAACTCTTGTTGTATTAATATTTCTTCCTGTTGCGATTACGATTTTAATACCTTTTTCTTGTGCTCTTTTTATTGCTTGTTTAGTTAATTTATTAATACCGCATTTGTGTGATAAAACTGTTCCGTCCAAATCGATTGCGATCATTTTATACATAGTAAAACACTCCTTTTAAAATAATTATAACAAGTTAATCTTTATAAGATATCTAGTAAATTTTCACACTAAATAACATTTATCTCAATAATTTTTACTTAAAAAACTGTTTTTAAAAATTATAATAAAGATAAGAGGCAAAAATGGGAGGCATCAAAATGAAAGATCAATCAAATTGCTCGGAAAATTTTAATTGTTTAGATAAACTAAAAATTGATTTAAGAAAGCAAACAAAAGAAAAAAGATGAGACGAAACTTTTTTAAAAGCTAATTATCAATTAGATGATTATAGTAAAGTGTTAAATTGTTCTATAGCTGATACTGATTTTGGAACACCGACATTTATATCAGATGAAATAATAGCTAGAGCTAATCAAAGAAGTTATAGTTATACATACATATTTGACGAATCAATAAAAGCAATAGTTGAATGATATAAAAAATTACATAATATTTCATTAGAAGAAAAATGAATAAGACTAGGTAATGGTACAGTTAATGCAATGCATCAAGCGATTATTGCTATGACTAATGAAAATGATTCAATTTTAATTCAATCACCATTGTATAAACCATTTGAAAAAAGCATACTATCAAACAATAGAAAAGTGGTTGAAAATAAACTTATTTTTGACCAACAAGCTAAAACATATAAAATTGATTTTGATGATTTTGAAAATAAAATCAAAACTAATAATGTAAAAATGTTTATGTTCTGTAATCCTCATAATCCAGGTGGAATCACATGAAGTAAAGAAGATATTGAAAAAATAATTAAAATTTGTGAAGAAAATAATGTTTTTATATTTTCTGATGAAGTCCACGGTGATTTAGTTTTAAACAATAAACAACACTTATCATTACTTAGATTTGATGTGAAAAATGATTTCTTTGTTATAGCAACTTCACCAAGTAAATTATTTAATTTAGCAGGTTTACAAGGTTCATTTATAATTACAAAAAATGCTGAAGTTTATACAAAAATAAATGAAGCTTATACAAAAAGCGGACTAAATTTACCAAATGTGTTTTCTCAACAAGCAATGATTGCTGCTTATACAAAAGACGAAACTTTAAGTTGAGTTGAAAAATTTAAAACATATATAATGCAAAACTTTGATTATGTAAAACAAAACTTATTAGATAAATACAATGATGTATTAAAATATGTAGAAATGGATTCTTCATATGTTGTTTGAGTTCAATTTAATTCAGTAACACCTGAAGAATTTAAACAAAATCTTTCAAAAGAAAACTTAATTGTAAACATAAGTGAAGACTTTTATAACGCAGAAAAAAATTGATTTAGAATTAACATAGCTTGTCCTAAAGAAGAACTTAGTGACTTAGTGAATAGATTGAAAAAAGTTTTAAAATTAAACTAGGAGGATATGAAAATGAAAGTAATTAACACAAATAATGCACCAAAAGCTATTGGTCCATACTCACAAGCAATTCAAATTTGTAATGGAACATTATACTTATCAGGACAATTAGGATTAGATGCAAAAACAATGGAATTACCAGAATGTTTAATTGAACAAACAAAAAATGTTTTTGCAAATATTGATGCTATTTTAAAAGAAGCAGGATATTCAAAAAATGATGTTGTTAAAACTTTAGTTTTATTAAAAGATATCAATAGTTTTTCAAAAGTTAACGAACTTTATGAAGAATACTTTGAAGATCACAAACCAGCAAGAAGTGCTTTTCAAGTTGCAGCTTTACCAAAAGATGCAGCAATAGAAATAGAAGTAATTGCTTATAAAAATTCAAACAATAATTGTTCAATGTAATTTTCAACCTGAACTTTTCACAAGTGTGTGACTAGTTTAGGTTTTTATTAATCTCTTTTGTACATTGATTTATATCTCTTTCAGATATTTTAAATGCAGATAAAATTATTTTTTGAGTCTTACTTAAACCATATGAACTAACATATGTTTTATTGAATTTTGCTAGTTCCATTTTTGATAGTTCACTAAACAGTGTATTCACTGTATGTTGTCTATTGTCAGATAAAAATTCTTTCATGCAATAACTAAAATACGATCTAACAATTAATGCTAAAAATGAAATAAACATCTTTGATTCTAAAACTAATCTGTCTTGAACGTTGAATTTATTTAAATCAAAAGTTGTTTTAACAGTTGAAAAGGCTTTTTCAACAAGATCTCTTTTTGTACTGAGTAAGTATAAATTCTAGATCAGAATCTATGTTTGAAACTATTATTGAAAAACCTGCATTTTTATGAACTTTTTCAAATACATCTTCTTTTAAAGAAATGATTTTTGTTTGTTTTCATTTAGACTAATATCAAAGAAATTTTTGTATTCTTTTTTAAAGATTCAACGTCTAACTTTGAATCTAAAATAGTTTGTTTAGCTTTTTGCATTTTTCTGAAAAATGCTTTTTTCTTATTTTCAGCTAACTCTCCATTGTAATAAATGTAGACAAATTGCTCTTTTTCACCAATAACTTTTGTTCTAAGTTTTAGTCCATAACAACCAAATTTTTCTATATAACAATTAAAATTATCCTTGATCTTATTTCTGTTTTCTTCTAATAAAACGTCTAAAGATTTATTTCTTGATTTGGCCATAATTATGTATTTGTAGTCAACATTTTGAAGATAATTTACATTTTCAGTATTAAAAAATCCTCTATCCATAACTAATGTAGGATTTTTATACCCATATTCTATGCTTTTATTAATTAATTCTTTGCATTGTGTTTGATCTGTAACAGATCCTAAAAAAGTTTGATAAAACAATGGCATTGTAGTTTCATTGTCTATTACATAAGCTAAGTTGACTTGTTTTAATCCTTGATCAACTTTTGCTTTGCCGTATTCAGCAAGTTTTATGTTTTCTGAATAAGTGTTAAAGTTAGTTGAGTCTAAAGATAAAATAATATCTCTTGAAAGACTATTTTTCTGAAATTCAACGTTTCATATGTATGTGAATTCCATTATCAAATCTTCAGTCAAAACATTATTAAATAATCTTGAAATTGTTGATTGGCTATCTATTTTATTTCCAAAAATAGCATTTCTTCTTGCTCATTTTTCATAATGTTGAATTGTAGAACTTTGTTCATCAATGAAATAGCAAATCAAAGATTTTATTAAATCAGTTTTTTCTTTAAAAACTTTATTTAGTATTGAATTTATGTTTAACATTTCTAATATTTTGCCAACAACTAATCTTGCACCGAATGATAAAACTCTTGAGAATTGACTATCATTTTCTTCAAGAGAAATACCAAAATCTCCAAAATAGGTAACGTAGTTTTTATTTGGTATCATCATTGTTTCTTTTTCATCAGAAACAATCCCTATACACGCTCTTTCGTTTTCACTATAACCCTTTTCTTTATTAAAAATTTTCTTAGTTGTGTAGTAAACATAAGTGCAGTTTTTTCTTCTACTAAATACAATATCTTTTGATGGTATTTTAACCGGTTTAAAAGCCATTTTTTTATCCCCTTTTACTAGTTACATTATATCACTATTTAAAGGAAAAATCTATCGTTTTTCAAAATAAAAACCCTTTATTTAAAAGGGTTTTGCATAATTATTATTAACTAGTTACAAAATTGTGAAAAGTTCAGGTTTCAAACACCTCAGGGTGTTTTTTTATTTTTTGTAATTATGCATTATATTTTTTCAAGTAATATATAATCAAGTTATTATTAAAAGATTTACGTTATATTTATATTTACTACAATCTTAAATTAATAAAACGGATTGGAGGTAAATGTATGAATTCAGGTACTATTAAATGATTTGATAGAGAAAAAGGTTTTGGTTTTATAGTTGATGAAGTTGAGAAAACAGATGTATTTGTTTATTATTCAAATATCAACTCTGAAGATATTAAAAATATTAATTCAGGTGATAAAGTTAGTTATAAACTAGCAAAAGGCCAAAAAGGATTTGAAGCTTTAAATGTTTCTAAAAAATAAGAAAAAGTCAGATTAATCTGACTTTTTTATCTATTTGATTAAATCTTGTAATTTTTCTGGACTAGCAAATCCAACGTGTTTGTTAACTAGTTTTCCATCTTCTAAAACAGCTAACATAGGAATTGACATAACACCGTATTCTCTAGCAATTTCACGGTTGATATCGACATCAACATCTAAGAATTTAACACCTTCAGTTTTTGAAGCTAAGTCATGAACTAGTGGCATTAACATTCTACATGGTCCACATCAAGTAGCGTTAAAATCAATTAATACTTTTCCTTGTTTAATTTCTTCATTAAATTGTTCTACTGAAGTAATTTTAATCATTTTTGCCATATTAATAACCTCTTAATCTTCTTTAATAATTTTATCAATAATATATCTAGCAACTCCATCTTGAGCATTTGTAAATTCAGTAATATCATCTGCTTGTGCTTTTATATCTTCAAAACCATTTTTCATAGCAACACCTGTATCACAAGCTTTTAATAATGGAATATCATTGTGACCATCACCAAATCCATAAGAATGAACATCATCACCTAAGTTTAAGTATTTTTTAACTTCTCTAACAATGTTTCCTTTATCAAGACCTTTAGTAGAAATATCAAAAACTCTATTATTTTGATAACTGTCTACTTTATAGCGATCAGAATATTTCTCTTTTAAATAATTGTATTCATTTAATTTTTCTTCTTCAGTTGCTTTGTGATTTGTAACTATATATAAGTGAGTTACTGGTTCATCAACTTCATCTGGAGAAGTAGCAACAACATATCTTAATCCCATAGTATCTGCTCAAAACTTACTGTTTTTTCCTTCAGCAAAAACATATGATGAATCAGTTGAATAGAAATTTAATTTAGCGAAAAACTTATTGTAGTATCTTTCAAAAATTTCTTCAATTAATTCTTTTGGTAAATATTTATTAACAATAAAAGAGTCAGTTTTAAAATCATAAATTTGAGCTCCGTTACTTGCTGCAATAATACCACCTTTTTTATCAATTCCTAACATAGCAGCTTTTTGTTTTAAGTCTTTAAGAGTTCTAGCTGTTGAAGGAACAAAATAAATTCCATTATCATATAGTTTATTAACAACTTCGATTGTTTTGTCTGAAAACTTATGATCATCATGTAATAATGTTCCGTCTAAATCAGAAAATATTATAAATTTTTTATCTTTCATTTAAACACCGCCTTCTATACCTGTATTAAATTATATTATAATTTCTAATTAAATAACAAAAAAAGAACCCGAAGGTTCTATTTAAACTGGCAACTCGCTATCTTCTCGCTAACGCAATATTTTCACCGTAATAGAGCTTAACTTCTGTGTTCGGCATGGTAACAGGTGTGACCTCTATGCTATAACCACCAGATTAGTTTTTTGGATTGTTCTTTGAAAACTGAATACTAGCTTGAAATGTATTGTTATAAATTGCATTTTCTAAAAATTCACTCGATCTATTAGTAATGGTTAGCTTAACGCCTCACAGCGCTTACACATCCATCCTATCAACCATGTGGTCTACATGGGATCTTACATCTTACGAATGGGAAAATTCATCTTAAAGGGGGCTTCTCGCTTAGATGCCTTCAGCGATTATCCTGTCCGCACATAGCTACCCTGCTATGCCACTGGCGTGACAACAGGAGCACCAGGGGTGCGTCCATTCCGGTCCTCTCGTACTAGGAACAGCTCTCTTCAATTTTCCTACGCCCACAACAGATAGGGACCAAACTGTCTCACGACGTTCTGAACCCAGCTCGCGTACCGCTTTAATGGGCGAACAGCCCAACCCTTGGAACCGACTACAGCTCCAGGATGCGATGAGCCGACATCGAGGTGCCAAACCTCCCCGTCGATGTGAACTCTTGGGGGAGATAAGCCTGTTATCCCCGGGGTAACTTTTATCCGTTGAGCGACGGCCCTTCCACTCGGGACCGCCGGATCACTAAGTCCTACTTTCGTATCTGTTCGACTTGTAAGTCTCGCAGTTAAGCATCCTTCTACCTTTGCGCTCTATGTATGATTTCCAACCATACTGAGGATACCTTTGAGCGCCTCCGTTACTTTTTGGGAGGCGACCGCCCCAGTCAAACTACCCACCAGACACTGTCCTTAACCCGGATAACGGGTCGAAGTTAGAAATCCAATGTAACGAGGGTGGTATTCCAAGGTTGACTCCACCAGTACTGGCGTCCTGGTCTCATAGTCTCCCACCTATCCTCTACACGTTACACCAAATTTCAATATCAAGTTATAGTAAAGCTCCACGGGGTCTTTCCGTCTAGTTGCGGGTAACCGGCATCTTCACCGGTACTAAAATTTCACCGAGTCTGCAGCCGAGACAGCGAAGGGATCATTACACCTTTCGTGCGGGTCAGAATTTACCTGACAAGGAATTTCGCTACCTTAGGACCGTTATAGTTACGGCCGCCGTTCACCGGGGCTTCAATTCAAAGCTTCGCTTGCGCTGACTTCTCCTCTTAACCTTCCGGCACTGGGCAGGTGTCACCCCCTATACATCGTCTTGCGACTTAGCAGAGAGCTGTGTTTTTGTTAAACAGTTGCCCCTCCCTCTTCACTGCGGCTCATCAAAGATGAGCACTCCTTCTTCCGAAGTTACGGAGTTATTTTGCAGAGTTCCTTAGCTACAGTTATCTCGCTTGCCTTAGGATTTTCTCCTTGACCACGTGTGTTCGTTCTAGGTACAGGCAGTTAATTATTAATGTTAGAAGCTTTTCTTGGAAGCGTGGAGTCATATACTTCGTTACTAGGCGAACCGTTCACTCCCCATCACACTTCAACGTTAATACAACACGGATTTGCCAATGTTGCCGTCTTTGTGCTTAGCCCGGGACAACCAGCGCCCGGGATATACTATCCTTCTCCGTCACTCCATCACTAATTAACTGGTACAGGAATATCAACCTGTTGTCCATCGACTACGCCTGTCGGCCTCGCCTTAGGTCCTGACTAACCCTGGGTGGACGAACCTTGCCCAGGAAACCTTGGTCAAACGGCATGGAAGATTCTCACTTCCAAACGTTACTCATGCCGGCATAATCACTTCCAAGCGCTCCACCAGTCCTTACGGTCTGACTTCATCGCCCTTGGAACGCTCCCCTACCACTGTACTTGCGTACAATCCGTAGCTTCGGTGGTAAACTTAAGCCCCGGTACATTTTCGGCGCAGAATCACTCGACTAGTGAGCTGTTACGCACTCTTTAAATGATGGCTGCTTCTAAGCCAACATCCTAGCTGTCTGTGCAGTTCCACATCCTTACACACTTAGTTTACACTTAGGGACCTTAGCTGACGATCTGGGCTGTTTCCCTCACGAGCATGGACCTTATCACCCATGTTCTGACTGCTATGCACAAGTTATGGCATTCGGAGTTTAATTCTAATCAGTACCGCTAGGTGCAGCCATCATAGATTCAGTGCTCTACCTCCACAACAATTCACATAACGCTATCCTTAAAGATATATCGGGGAGAACTAGCTATCTCCGGGTTCGATTGGAATTTCACCGCTAGCCACAAGTCATCCAAAGTCTTTTCAACGAATACTGGTTCGGTCCTCCATTAGGTTTTACCCTAACTTCAACCTGCTCATGGCTAGATCACCCGGTTTCGTGTCTACTACTACATACTAAACGCCCTATTAAGGCTCGCTTTCACTACGGCTCCATCTATATCGACTTAACCTCGCATGCAATAGTAACTCGCCGGCTCTTTCTACAAAAAGCACGGTATCACCCATTAACGGGCTCTACCTTCTTGTAAGCATATGGTTTCAGGATCTCTTTCACTCCCCTCTCGGGGTGCTTTTCACCTTTCCCTCACGGTACTGGTTCACTATCGGTAAAATGGTAGTATTTAGGCTTACCAAGTGGTCTTGGCAGATTCCGACAAAATTTCACGTGTTTCGCCGTACTCAGGATACTTTCTCGAGGTCATTGCATTTCGTATACGGGGGTATCACCCTCTATGCCGCTACTTCCCAATAGCTTCTACTATACAATAACTTTGTAACTCTAACAAAAGTCCTACAACCCCGCCCCGTAGAGCGGTTTGGCCTGTTCCGCGTTCGCTCGCCACTACTAACAGAATCATTATTATTTTCTTTTCCTCTAGGTACTAAGATGTTTCAGTTCCCTAGGTTCCCTTCTTATAAGCTATGTATTCACTTATAGATAACATGAGATAAATCATGTTAGGTTTCCCCATTCGGACATTCCGGGATCGCAGCTTACTTCCAGCTCCCCCAGACTTTTCGCAGGTAATCACGTCCTTCTTCGGCTCCATTTTCCAAGGCATTCACCATATGCCCTTACTATTTTTTTAGAAAATCTTTCTAGCAATTTGTAACTCAATTAATTTTAGTTAATTGTTTTGATGTCATTACGAATAATTTCGTAATAATTATCTAATTATATGTTGTTATAATCAGAAAATTGCATTTCATCTAATATTCAGTTTTCAAAGAACAATCATTTTCAGAGATTTATACAATCCCTGAAAACTAAATAGAACTAAAATAGTCAATAATAAATGTTTTATCTCCATAGAAAGGAGGTGATCCATCCGCACGTTCCCGTACGGATACCTTGTTACGACTTCACCCCAATCGCCAGTCCTACCTTGGGAGGCGCTCTCCTTGCGGTTAAGCTACCCACTTCTGGTATTACCAACTCTCGTGGTGTGACGGGCGGTGTGTACAAGACCCGAGAACGTATTCACCGCGACATAGCTGATTCGCGATTACTAGTGATTCCGGCTTCATGAAGTCGAGTTGCAGACTTCAATCCGAACTGAGACTGGCTTTTTGAGATTAGCTCCCCCTCGCGAGATTGCGACTCTTTGTACCAGCCATTGTAGCACGTGTGTAGCCCAGGACATAAGGGGCATGATGATTTGACGTCATCCCCACCTTCCTCTAGCTTACACTAGCAGTCTCGTTAGAGTCCTCAACTTAATGTTAGTAACTAACGACAAGGGTTGCGTTCGTTGCGGGACTTAACCCAACACCTCACGGCACGAACTGACGACAACCATGCACCACCTGTCTCAATGTTAACCTCCACTATATCTCTATAGCTTTGCACTGGATGTCAAGCCCTGGTAAGGTTCTTCGTGTTGCTTCGAATTAAACCACATGCTCCACCACTTGTGCGGGTCCCCGTCAATTCCTTTGAGTTTCACTCTTGCGAGCATACTACTCAGGCGGAGTACTTAATGCGTTAGCTGCGGCGCTGAGATAATCCCAACACCTAGTACTCATCGTTTACGGCGTGGACTACTAGGGTATCTAATCCTATTTGCTCCCCACGCTTTCGTGCCTCAGCGTCAATAACAAGCCAGTAAGCCGCTTTCGCCACAGGTGTTCTTCCATATATCTACGCATTTCACCGCTACACATGGAATTCCGCTTACCTCTCTTGCATTCTAGTAATGCAGTTTTCAAGGCGAACCGGAGTTGAGCTCCGGGCTTTAACCTCAAACTTGCAAAACCGCCTACGCACCCTATACGCCCAATAAATCCGGATAACGCTTGCCACCTATGTATTACCGCGGCTGCTGGCACATAGTTAGCCGTGGCTTTCTGGTAAGGTACCGTCAATATAGAGGCATTTCCTACTCTATTTTTTCTTCCCTTACAACAGAGCTTTACAACCCGAAGGCCGTCATCGCTCACGCGGCATTGCTTCATCAGACTTTCGTCCATTGTGAAAAATTCCCTACTGCTGCCTCCCGTAGGAGTCTGGGCCGTATCTCAGTCCCAATGTGGCCGATCAACCTCTCAGTTCGGCTACGTATCATCGCCTAGGTGAGCCATTACCTCACCTACTAGCTAATACGCCGCATCCCCATCTCATAGTGAACCAAACGGTCCTTTCAATCTTTTCTCATGCGATAATAAGATTCACATGCGGTATTATCTTTCGTTTCCAAAAGTTATCCCCCGCTATGAGGTAGGTTAGATACGTGTTACTCACCCGTTCGCCACTGGGGTGCAAGCACCCCCGTTCGACTTGCATGTATTAGGCATGCCGCCAGCGTTTATCCTGAGCCAGGATCAAACTCTCATTTTAAAATTGTTTTATAAATTAAGTTAGATTCTGACTATTTTATTATTGTTTTAATATAAGTATTTTGTATTACTCAAATTCATCTTTTTGACAAGATTTGTACAATAATTTGTTCTATTTAGTTTTCAAAGATCATACTCACTAACAAGACTTTTTTAATTTCTTGTTCTCTCAGTGACAAAATTAAGTATATAACGATTAACTATTGAATACAAGTGCTTTTTTGAAAAATTTTTATTTTTTTTAAGTTATTTTAACTTGTAAAAGTATTGATATATACTTAATAAATTTTGAAATAAAAAACCGGTTTTTATCCGGTCGATTTATTGTCTAAGTTGGTGGGGAATAAGGGACTTGAACCCTTACGTCAAAGACGCTAGATCCTAAGTCTAGTGCGTCTGCCAATTCCGCCAATTCCCCAAACAATGGTGACTCGTCGGAGATTCGAACTCCGGACCCACTGGTTAAAAGCCAGTTGCTCTACCGGCTGAGCTAACGAGTCATGAACGACTATAAAATAATAACACTATTATTTTTAGTTTTCAATTATCAAATTAATTTTTTTTAAAATATTAATTAACTCTATAAATTAGTCTAATATAAAATCTTCAACTACTTTAATAAATTCATCAAAGTTTTCATCAAATATCATATGACCAGTTTTAGCTATTCAACAAGTTTTAACATTTTTAACTTGCTTATTAAAATAATCTAAACACTCAGCACGATTTACTAATTTATCATCTTCACCTAAAACTATTAAAGTTGGAATATTAATTAAACTATGAGCTTTTTTGATATCTTGTTGAAGTTGATCTTGTTCTAGTGAATCTCTTAACTTAATTAATACTGGATTATTAAAATCATTAGCATTAAAATTTTGTTTAGCTTGTTTTAACCAATTACTATTAGATGTAAAAATACTACTATCATAATAAAGTAAATCTAAAAACTGTAAATAAGAATCAAAATCTTTAGCAAAATAATATTTTTTTAAATGCCTATTTTTCAAAGCATTAGTAGGAGCTATATAAATTAATTTATTAAATAAATCAGGATCAATCATATAAGCTATTGAAATAATCATACACCCCATAGAATGAGCGATTAAAGTTATGTTTTTTAAATTATTATTTTTAACAAACTCAATTAATAATTTAGCATACTGATAAATACTTATTTGATGATCTTTTAAAGATGTTGGAAATTGTAATGCATAATAATTAGTTTTAGTTCAATAGTTTTGAAATTGTTTAAATGAACTAGGTGATGAGTTAAATCCATGACAAAAAATAACATTTTGTTCAGCATTATTATTATCTTTAAAAATAAAATCATAATCATAAATAACTTTAGTCATACAAACTCCTACTCAATTATTTTACAATAAAAAAACATACTAACTTTTTATCAAGTTTATATGTTTTTGTTAATTATTCTTCATCTAAAATAATTTTTACAACTTCATCAACACTAATTTCATTAAAGAAATAACTTTGTAGATCTGCTTTTGTAAATGCTTGAGTAAGATCTTCAAAAGTCATCTTAGTTCCTAAAATAGCTTGTTCTAATTCTTCGATATTTTTCTTAGCAAAGAAATCTCCACTAATTTTAAGTTTATCTACTCTTTGATTTTCTACAGCAATTGAAAAATTAATTGTTCCTATTTTTAATCTAGCATCACGGTTATATTCATATCTTGGACTTAGTCCATAGTTTCAATCTCAATTTTTATATTTTGTATTTACTAATTCATCAATTTGTTTTCATTCTTCTTCATTAATTATGTAACGTTCAACTTTAGATAAATCATCAACATTAAATAATTTTTTTAAAAACTCATCTTTAAATTCGAAAATATCTAAATTATTATATTCATCACTTAGATACTCACTTAATGCAGCTACTCTTTGTCTAATTGATTTAATTCCTTTTGCTTGAATTTTTTTACGGTTTGGATTCAATACTTCAACCATAGCATCATAATCAACTCTATATAATAATGAATTACCTGCATAAATAACATCATCTAATAACATCATAGCAGCACCAGAAACTTTACGGTTATCAATAGTTAAATCATTCTTACCTGATTGAGTAATATTTACTGCTCCCATTTCTTTTAAAATTTTAATAGTTGGTTTATAAAACTCATCAAAGTTACCTAGAATTTTTTTATGATCTTTATAAGGAATTAAATAACAAACATTAACTGCGTTTGAATCAATATAAATTGTTCCACCACCAGTATTACGTCTTACAATTTGTAGATTATGTTCTTTTAAATATTTAAAATTAACTTCAACTTCTGGGTTTTGGAAATATCCCATTTGAATATGTGGTGCACTAATTGCTGGAAACACAATTGTGTCATCTAATTTTAAATTTTGAGCTGCTCAAATTTGAATCGCTAATCAATAAGCTCCATCATCAACATACTGTCCATTTCTAATTGGTTCTACTAAAATCATTTTTTTCCTCCAATATTAACTACTATGGTTTAATGTTTTATAAAAATTATTTGATTATTAATTTTAAAAATCTTCTAAACTTTCAAATACATCTTTATCAATATCAGTTACAATTAAAATTCAGTTTTTAGTTTGATCATCTGAACTTAAAATTGATGGATCTTCAACTGCATCTTTATTTTTCTTAACTACTTTAGCTTTAAATGGTATTTTAAAACTTAAAATAGTTTTTGATGCTTCAATAACCATAAATTCATCATCTTTTTCTAAAATAGTTTTATCTTTATTTTTAAATTGAATAAATCCAATTGTTTGAATATCTTCTTTAACTTGCTGACTTAGTCTTAAAATATATTCTTCTTTATTTTCTATTTTTTCGATAGTTAAATATTTATAAACTTTTTTCATAATAAACCACCTTTACTCAAAATATCATTATTTTTTTAAAGCTAAATTAAGATTATTAAAGTGTTAAATAATCAACTTTTAACTCTTAATTAGATGATATAACTTTTAAGCAAAACTAACACTACTAAATTTAAAAATAATCATCAAAATTCACCTATAAAACAGAATGTATTTATCTTAAAAAATATTCCAGGATCTATCTTAAAAAAATATTAAAAAATAATAAACTATAATAAAATTAAATTATGGGTAAAATTGAAGAAATGTTTTTAGACAACACTCAAACAGATATTGAAAAATTGTTAGAGTATGATTATTATGAATGTGTTAATTTTCTTTTATGTAAGTATGGTATGGTTAAAGGTGATTATGCAAAGCGTACTTGATTTTTTGATGTTGTCTCTGAAAATTTAGAAGCCAAAAGATCTTTTTATGGATTAGAAATTCATCATATTGATGAAGATAAAATTCCTAATCTTTCTTCAAAAGAAAATATGAGGTTATATCCTGAATATCAATCACGAGATAGACTAGTTTATTGTAATTTAGTTGAACATCTAGTTCTACACATTAAGATTTATCAAAAGACTAAAAATAGATTAAGTATGAATGGAGTGTTTTTAATAATTAGAAAACTAAACACTTATTTTTCAGAACAAGAATTTGATGATGAACGTAAATGTCTTATTTATCATTCTATAAAAGATCTAAAATTAGACTATTTTAAATGTATAGATTACATGGAAAAGAATAGAATTTGAAAAGGAAAAGAATGATATTTAAGAGCATTAGATGAAGAAATTAAAGATCAAGATAAACTAGATTTTTATTATGAAGAATTAGAAAGATACATAAAAGCAGGTGTTCTTCCATCGAATGCAGATGCATCAATAAATCGTATCGAACAATGAAAATTAAATAGATTAGACGAGTTAGATGATGCTGTTAAAAGGAAAAGAAAAAATATGATTAATAATCATATTGAAAAACAATTTGCTAATACAAATCAATATAAAAGTAAACAAAATATTAGTTATTCAAATGATTGAAACCGTTCAAATAAACCTGTTAAAGGAGCTTCATCTTTTACAAAATTTTTAGTATCTTTATTATTTGTTTTTGTACTTATAATTATAATTTCACAGTTAGTCAAGTTTGTTTTTTAATAGAAAAAGTTCAAATCATTTTTTATGCTTAAAGTGGGAAAGGTATAACTAGATTCTTTAATAGATAATAAAAAGATATGTTTGAGAAACATATCTTTTTTTAATTATTAATAACTACTATTGTTTTCTTTTTTGTTAACGATGTTAACTCCACCACTAGTTCCTAGTCTTGTAGCTCCTGCATTGATCATTTCAATTGCATCTTCATAAGTTCTAACTCCACCAGCAGCTTTAACTTGAGCTTTATCTTTTACAACTTCACTCATTAATTTAACATCTTCAACAGTAGCTCCTGATTTGTTAAATCCAGTTGAAGTTTTAACAAATTCTAATCCTGCTTCAACAGCTAATTGGCAAGCTTTAATAATTTCTTCACGTGTTAATAAACAGTTTTCTAAAATAACTTTAACAACATGATCTCCAGCTGCTTTTTTAACTTCTTTCATATCATTTAAAACTAAATCATAGTTTTTATCTTTTAAAGCACCAACGTTTAATACCATATCAATTTCATCAGCACCATTTTCAATAGCTTTTTTAACTTCAAAAGCTTTAACTTCAGTTAGACAAGCACCTAATGGAAAACCAACAACATTTGTAATACCTACATTACTATCTTTTAATAATTCTTTACAAAAACTAGTTCAACAAGTATTAACACACACTGTAGCAAAATCATATTCTTTAGCTTGGTTACATAAGTTAATAATGTCTTGTTTAGTTGCTTCTGGTTTTAATAATGTATGATCAATATATTTATTTAATTTAATTTCCATAATTTCTCCTATATGTTTAGCATTTGTTTTAGTTCATTATATATTGCTTGAACTTTTTGTTTAGCTGAATCAATTGATTTATCTACACCTATGAAATAAATTTTTAATTTAGGTTCTGTTCCACTTGGTCTTACAGCAAATCATGATTTATCTTCTAAGTAGAATTTTAATAGATCTTGACCTGGCATGTTGTATAAACCGTTAATGTAATCTTCTGATTTAATAACTTTTAGTCCAGCAATTTCACTAATACCTTTTTCTCTTAAAGCTTTCATTAAAGGTTTAATTTTTAAGTCTTTTTCTTCTGGTTTAAAGTTTAAGTTAACAGTATCAGTAAAGTAGTATCCATATGTATCATATAAAGAATTTAAATAATCAATTAAAGTCATATTTTGTTGTTTGTAGAATCAACATGCTTCAGCAATCATAATTGAAGCTTGAATACCATCTTTATCTCTTGTTGAATCATCTAAAACATAACCAAAACTTTCTTCATAAGCAAATACGAAGTTTAATCCAGTAATTGGTTCTTTAGCAATTTGATCTCCCATTCATTTAAATCCAGTTAATGTTTTAACAATAGTTGATCCATAACCTTCACAAGCGATTCTATCTCCTAGATCTGAAGTTACAAAACTTGAATATAGTGCAGGGTTTTTTGGTAATTTATTTAAACGTTTTAAATTAGATAGTTTTCAATCAATTAAAATAGGTCCAGTTTCATTACCATTTAATC
Organism: Mycoplasma cottewii; assembly: GCF_024918975.1. NCBI lineage: Bacteria > Bacillati > Mycoplasmatota > Mollicutes > Mycoplasmatales > Mycoplasmataceae > Mycoplasma > Mycoplasma cottewii. Next base: position 929,619 of record NZ_CP103424.1, read on the forward strand.
TAATAAATTCACCATTGTGTTTAATAGCCATTCCAAATCTATCTGCATCCGGATCATTCATAATAACAATATCAGCATCATGTTTAACCGCATATTCTAAAGGTATTTTTCATGCTGGATCAAATTCTGGGTTTGGGTTAACAACATTTTTAAATGTTTCATCTTCAAATGCATGTTCAGCTACTTCAATTACTTCATAACCTGATTCTCTTAATACTTTTGGAGTAAATTCAGTTCCTGTTCCATTTACTGCTGAAAATATAATTTTTACTTTTGATTTTGATTCTTGTTCATTTTTATAGAACTCTAAGTTTCTAATCATATCAAAGTATTTATCAATAACTTTTTGATCAACAGTTTCTAATAAACTTGTGTTTGGGCTAAATTCTCAATTTAAAATATCTTCAATTTTATCCATTTCACTTGCAATAAAATCAGTGTCTTCTGGCATTAATTGACAACCATATGGATCATAGATTTTATAACCGTTATATTGACTTGGGTTGTGAGAAGCTGTAATAACAACTCCACCAATACAATTTAATGTCTTAGTTGCAAAAGAAACAACTGGAGTAGGTTTCATAGCATTATCTTTAAATAGGTATGCTTTAATATTGAAACTTGTTAAAATATCAGCTACTAATTGAGCAAACTTAGCTGAGTTGTGTCTGTTGTCATGACCAATTACAACTCCATCGTTTAGTCTATCTTTGTATTTTGATATAAGCATCTTTGCATAAGAAATGGTAACTTTTTTAATTGTATAAACATTAAAACGTCCAGGACCTGCTCCTAGAATACCTCTAATTCCCGCTGTTCCAAATTCTAGTTCTAAATTAAATGCAGCTTGTAATTCTTCATCACTTGCATTAGCTAATAATTCTTTTAATTCTGAATCTAAATTTTTGTTGTTAATTCATTCTAAATAAGTTTTATTTGTTTTATCAAAGCTCATAAGTTCAACTCCTTTATCAATATATATTGTATCATTTTATAATTAATTGCATTTTAAGAAATGAATGTGATATTCAATTTAATTTTTAATCATCTGCTCAATATAGTATTAGAAAAAAGTAAAAAATGTTTCAATTAAAAATAATTTTTAAATAAATGAATAGTATAAGAATCTTTATTATATGCAAAAATTGAATATGTTATATCTAAAAAGTATAATTAAATTAATTAATCTACAAGAAAGATAGGAATTTTATTATGCTTACATTTGCAAATATTATTGAAAAGAAAAAACAAAACATTGAACTAACAGAACAAGAAATTAGATGAGTAGTTGATGGTTATGTAAAAGGAGTTATTACAGATTATCAAATGGCGTCATTTTGTATGGCTACTTACTTTACTGATATGACAGATAAAGAAACAACAAATTTAGTTAAAAGTTATGTTGAATCTGGTGATGTTTATGATGTTAGAAAAATTGAAGGTTTTAAAGTTGATAAACATTCAACTGGTGGAGTTGGAGATAAAACTAGTTTAGTATTTAGTCCATTAGTTGCTAGTTACGGAATTAAAGTATGTAAATTATCTGGAAGAGGATTAGGTAAAACTGGTGGAACTATCGATAAATTAGAATCATTTCCTGGTTGAACAAGTGAACTAAGTAATGATGAGTTTGTTGATAATGTAAATAAAGTTGGAATGAGTATTATTTCTCAATCTAAAAACGTTGTTCCTGCTGATAAAAAGATTTATGCATTACGTGATGTGACAGGAACAGTTGACTCAATGCCTTTAATTACAGCTTCAATTATGAGTAAAAAACTAATTATTGAAAATGATGGATTAGTTTTAGATGTTAAAGTTGGAAATGGTGCATTTATGAAAACTGTTGATGATGCTTTAGATCTTTCAAAAAGAATGATCGAAGTTGGAAAACAGTACAACAGAAAAATTGCAGTTATGATAACTGATATGAATAAACCTTTAGGAAAAGCAATTGGAAATGCTATTGAAGTAAAAGAAGCTTGAGATACACTTAACGGAAAAGGACCAGAAGATTTCAACGAATTAGTTGTAACTGCTGTAGCAATTACTTTATTACAAGCTAAAATATTTGATAACTTAGATGATGCTAAAGCTGATGTTTATAAAAAATTACAATCAGGAGAAGCTGCACATTACTTAAAAGATTTTGTTGTGGCTCAACACGGAGACTGATCTGTTTTAGAAAACTATGATGAAGTATTCAAATGTTCAAATGTTATTCAAATTAAAGCTAGAAAATCAGGTTACATTAAATTTACTGATGCTGAAAATTTAGGATTATTATCAATGCAATTAGGTGCAGGTCGTGTTACAAAAGAAGAAAATATAGATCATGCTGCTGGAATTTATTTAGATAAAAGCTTCGGTGAAAAAGTTAAAGAAGATGAAGTTGTTATGACATTATTTACAAATAAAGAAACTAATAACGAATGAATTAAATTAGCTGAATCAACTTTTGAAATAGTTGAAACTCAACCAGTTGAAGATGTAGTTATTAAAATTATTTCTGATGATGTTAAATAAAAATTAAAAATAATTAACCCCATAAACCGTGAACGGATATGGGGTTTTATTTTGTTTTATAGGATCAAGTTTTTAAAACGTTATTTTTCTAATGATTCTAAAAATTCTTTAAGACTTGAGTGGGATTTTGTGCTGGGATCTTTCAAAAGTTCTTCAGCTTCTTTTATGGCCATTAATGTTTGGTGTATCTAACTCTATACTAAATGGTAGTGTGTTTTTTCTAATTGTTGCTTTTAAAAACATATTTATAGCTGATGAAGTAGTTATTCCTAGTTCATGAAATATAGCTTCTGCTTTTTCTTTAGTTTCCTTATCAATTCTTATATTTAAATTCGTTGTCTTCATATTATCACCTTTTTTTCATTATAACATGATAACATTGTTTACAAAAAATCTACAATTAAATGTTTTTTATATGTAAATGTATTCAATTTGTATATACATTTATAATAATTTTAAATTTTAATATCAAATCCTTCATATTCATATGACTTTTTAATTCCTGAAATAAAAACTTCTCTATCATCAATTTTATCTGTTAAATGTTTTCTAAATAATTGTTTTATATCTGAATCATCAACACTTGATCTAATTATTGCTTTAAAATAACTATCTTTATCAATAAATTCTCAATTAATCACTAGTTTTAGTTTTCTTTTTAACATTAAATCTAATCAAATTCTAGTACAACGTCCATTTCCTTCTCTAAAAGGATGAGCTATATTCATTTCAATATATTTGTCTATAATTTCATCAAAAGTATTTTCTGGCATTTTATCAATTGATTTCAAGCTTTGTTCTAAAAACATTGCTGAAGCAAACATAAAATCATTTTTTGCTATATTAACTTTTCTAATTTCTCCAGCAAAATCAAATACATCTTGAAAAATGTATTTATGAATTTGTTGTAGTCCTTTTCAAGTTCCTACTTCAAAAGTATTAAGAATATCTTTATCTCATAATTCTAAACATCGTTTTACAGAAAGTTTTATTTCGTGTTCTTCTTCAATTAAATTTGATTTCATTATTTACTCCTTTTACAATATCTTTAGAAATTCTATCGATCCACATATAAGTATTAGAAAAAAATAATTATTTTGCATCAAAAAAACAACCTTAGGTTGTTTTGATTATTTTATTCATTAAATAATTTGTTTAAAACGTTTTTGTACATTTCTAATGTTGCTAATTCTCTTTGATCAGCAGTCATGTCATTAGAATGATCATATAAATTATCAGTAACTGTTAAGATTGTTGATGCTTGTCTATTATAATGATTTGCTAAATAGAATAGTGCATAACTTTCCATATCAACAACATCTAGTCCTTGTTCTTTTGGATCTAAATCTGCAATTCTGTAGAATACATCAGCACAGTGAACTGATACAGGTACACCTGCACCTAAATTTAAGCTTGGTTTTTCAACTTGTCATCCTGTTTTTGATGGTTCAAAAATATTTACTTCAGAATATGCTTTAGCAGCTTCAACAACTGTTCCAACTTTAATATCGTTATTATATGTTCCACAAGTTCCTACTCTAACAATTTTTTGAACATTATGATCATTAAATAGTTCAGTAGCATAAATCGCAATTGATGGTTGACCCATACCTGAAGTTGCAAATGAAACTTTGTGTCCTTTATACATTCCAGTATAAACAAAAGCGTTTCTTACTTCACTTACTAATTTGTAATCTGTTAATAAGTTTTCTGCCGCTCATTTAGTTCTTCTTGGATCTCCAGCGATTAGAACTGTTTGTGCAATATCAGCTTTTTTATTAATATGCATTTTTTACTCCTATACGATAGTTTTCATAATTGTTCTATCTTATATAATTTTATCAAAATTTTAATAGTTATATCTTGTAAAAATCTCATTGAACTTATTTAGGTCTTGATCAGTTTTAATATAGTTTCTTATTAAATTAATTAAATTATCATCTTTAAAAATAATTGCAAAATAATTTAACTTTAATTCTTTAAAACTATTATCTAAAATCTCAATTGATTTAATAAAATCATTATTTTCAAATACTTTTAAAATACCTTCAACTAAATATTTATTATCAAAAGTTAAATTATATAAATGTCAGTTTAAATTAGTATCAAAATTGTTTTTAAAAATATTTATAATATCAGTTTTAACTAAATCAATATTATTTAAATCATCATATTCAATTTCTAAAACTATTTTATTTTTTCAATTTAAAACAGCATTCACATAAACTTTATAATTTATTAAATCTATAAATGTAGCATTTTCAAACTCATTATAATTAGATAAATCATTTTTATTTATATAATAAATTCTTTGGTTTTTATTAGTGATCTTAAAATCAAATTTATCTGAAATAATAATTAAATCTTTAAATCTATATTTATCTAAATCAATATTTTCATTAACTATAAATCTATTAATAGAAGGGATTCTTAATATATCACTATAATTATTTGGACTATATTTATCAATAAATTTATCATCTATTATTTTATGTTTATCTGTTATTAATCTATGTCTATGTTTATGATCTAAAACTTTTTGGAAAAATTCATTTTTAAATCTATTTTGATTGATTATTTTTCTAAAAAACATTTGTTTAGTTAATAAAATTAAATCTTTGTTTTCAAAATCTAAATAGATATCTAATTTCAACATATAATAACCTATAATATCTCCAACTTCTTTACTGAAATATTTCAATGCTCTATTTCAATTAGCTGAAGTGTACATACTATTTAAAACATACATAGGAATTTGATCGAATTCTTGATCTCCAATTATATATAAATTATCTTTTTTTCTTATTTCAATTAAAACTGAATTTTGATCATAATAAAACATAAAATCTCCTTTTATAAATTTAAAATTAAGCTAAATTATTATTTCTTAAATCTTTATATAATGCATCAAAAAACTCAGTTTCTACTGTTGAGTTATGTCCTGGATAACTTGATAACATAATTGTTGAGGTAATGTTGTTTTTACTATCAACTAAACCTGATGATCCTAATAATCCATCTCAACCAAATTCACCAACTTCAGTTAAAGGATAAAGTTCATTTTTTATTCTAACTCTTACTCCAAATCCATAACTATAATCTGCATTTAAATTTCATTTGAAAAATTGCTTTAAATTATTTTTTGATAATTGATCTGATCTCATTTCTTTTAATAATGAGTGTGATATAACTTGTCGATCTTTAAATTTACCATCAATTAAAACGTTTAAAAACTTACTATAGTCATCAGCTGTTGTAAATAATCCAGCTCCAGCCATAGGACAAATTGGTAGTTGATAAATATCTTGAATTAAAAAGTTAAAATCTTTAACTAGTTGTAAATTAGGTTTATCGTTAGCAAAAGTTCATTTAAAAACATTAGCTTCTCTTTTTGTGTCGAATAAATAAAAATCAGAATCAAACATTTCAAATTTATTAAAAATTTCTTCTTTAATAAAATCTCTGTATGTCTTATTTGTAACAACTTCTATTATTCTTGAAGCGATATCTAAACTTAATCCATAATATCAACCTTTACCAGGTTCAAATAATAGTTCAACTTGAGAAAGTTGATCACATAATCACTCTAGATCTTTTTTCTCTTTCATTCACTGATCTAAAATGCTTTTAATTTGAATTTGAGTATTAGATTTGTTACCACTATATGTAATTCCGCTTGTCATTGTTAATAAGTTTCAAACAGTAATATTTTTATTTTTAAATGAAGGTATGTATTTAGAAATATCATCATTTAAATTAATTAATCCTTTGTCTACTAATAACAAAACAGCAAAAGCAGTTAATGGTTTTGTCATTGAATATGCTCTAAAAATTTCATTTCCATTTAATGAAATCGTATTGTTCTGATCATTATATCCAAATGATTTTGAATAAATCATTTCTTTATTTTTACAAATTCTTATAACAGCACCTTTAAATAATTTTCTATCCATAAAAGAAGTTATAACTTGTTCAACGTTGTTAAATTGCATAATATTACCCCACAATGTTTTTCTATAAAATTTTACAACACTAATATTAAAACTTTAATTACTAAATTTATGAAATTAAAAACATCTAACTATTTAGTTAGATGTTAATTATTATTCTTTTGTTGTTTTTGATGATGTAGATTTTTTAGAAGGTGCTTTTTTAGCAGGTGCTTTTTTAGCAGGTGCTTTTTTAGCTGTTGAAGATTTTGAAGCAGCTTTTTTAGCAGGTGCTTTTTTAGCTGTTGAGGCTTTTTTAGCAGGTGCTTTTTTTACTTCTTTGTTTTCTTCAACTTTTGCTTCAACTTTATTTTCTACATTCATGTTTGCTTTCTTAGCTTCTCTTTGTTCAGCAAGAATTTTAATCATTCTTGGTTTAATAGCTTCTTGTTCTCCACCATAAACAACTTGGATGTTGTTTCCTTTAACTAAAGCTCCAGTTGATCCTCCTAAAGATTTGATTCCATCAACATCTGCTTTAGATGAATCAACAACTGTTAAACGTAATCTTGAAGCACATGAGTCAACATCAACAATGTTTTCTTCTCCTCCAAGATATTCAATAATAGCAGCAGCTTTAGCTAATCTAGCTTCTTCTTTATCGTCTGATGATTCCATTTTTGATCCATCAACATTTAATCCTTTAGAAGCTTTGAAATCAGCTTTTGTAAATAATCTAGCTTCTCCAACCATTAAATCACGACCAGGTGTTTTAACGTTAAAGATCTTGATTAAGAAGTAGAATGAGAAGAAGTAAACTGGTGCTAATGCAGCAGCCACTCCTAATACAGCGAATGCTGATTTAGCTGTCATTGCTTTTTGTCCAAAGAATGGAATTACCGCAAAGACGATGTAATCGATAAATCCACCACTAACTGTTTGAGTAACGTGAGTTTGTAGTGCTCCTGTTGCTCAGAAAGCGATTGATGCTAATGGCATGTGAACACCATAGAATAATCATGGAGCAACGAATAAGAATGTATATTCGATTGGTTCAGTAATACCTGTTAAGAAACAAGTTAAAGCAGCTGAGAAGTAGATACCAAATACTTGTTGTCTATTTTCTTTTGGTGCAGCTAGTCACATAGCTAACGCTGCAGCAGGTAATCCTAATAACATGAATCCAAATTTACCTGATTGGAATCTACCAACGTTTAATCCTAAATTTTCTGCGTCAGTAAAGTTAAATATTTTAGAGTGAACTAAGATTTGTTGAGCCATGAATTGGTCACCTTGTGCACCAAATAAATCAGGATTTGATTGAATAAGTGTATAAATTCCATTGAAATCTAGTCCTGTTCCATGGATTTTGTTGTATGCGTCTGCAAAAGCTTTTTGAGTTTCTGCTCCAGCACCTTTAACAGTGTCTAAGGCTCCAGCAATAGAACCTCCAGCACTAGTTCATCATAATGGTGCATAGAACACATGGTGTAATCCAAATGGAACTAATGAACGTTCAACAATTTCAAACATTAATGAATCTGTACCATAAGGTAAGCTTCCTGAATTTTCTCCTACTCATGAGAATCCAATACCAATAACTGGTCATGCCATTGCAAATAATAATGATAAAGGCAGAACGGCAGCGAAAGTTACAATAGGTACAAATTTAGTACCACTAAAGAAACTAATTGCTGATGGTAATTGAATAGCGTGGAATTTGTTGTAAACTTTTGCAGCAATAGCTCCAACGAAAATACCAGCAAGAACTCCAGTGTTTAATGATCTAATTCCTAAGTTATCTGTAATTAGTTTTGCAGGAACTGATCAATCACCATAATATCATAATAAGTGAATACGTGTGATTTCTTTTTTATCTACTGTAACATTAACATCGTGAATTAAAGCTGATTGAATTCCATTGAAAACTAAGAATCCAACAATAGCAGTAAGTGCAGCGATACCAGAATCTTTAGTATATGCTAAAGCAACTGAAATACAGAAGAATACTGGTAAGTTACCAAAACAAACATCACCCATTGTTTTCATAACATTACCAACATATCAGAATCCTGAAGCTTTATCAACGTTAGCGGTAATTGTAGCTCCAACACCTAAAAACACACCGGCAATTGGTAACAATGCAATTGGTAACAAGAATGCTTTACTTAATTTTGATAAAGTAGGCATAATATTTGCACCAAAGTTTTTTAATTTATCTAAAAAACCTTGCATTGGTTTTTGCGTTTGATTTTGCATTTTAATATTTCCTTTCTATATAATGTGTTAAGTTTTTTTATTACATATTTAATTTGTTTTGTAGAAACATGTAATGGTTAATCCTTAAAAACAATCCAAGTTTATTATATAAAATAAGATCTTGTTTTACAATTTTAATAACCTTATTAATGAAATAATTATTTTGAATAAAGTATATATTTTCAATATAAAAAATGGATGTTTTTACATCCATTAATTATTAATTATTTTCTTTTACGTCTTCTTAAGAATCCTACAATTGCTCCAAGTATACCAACACCACCAACAGCACCAGCTGATGAAGCTATGATAACTGTTTTATTGTTTTCTTTTTCTGGTTCTTTATTATTAGTTTCATCTTGGTTTGTTTGAACAGTAAAGTTAAGTGTAATTGAACCTTGGTATTTTTCGTGATCATCTTTTACTTTTAAAGTGATTGAGTTTTCATTTTTACTTTCTATTACAAAATCATCTTTACTTAAACCGTCAAGTTTATCAATGTTATTTGTGATGAATGCATCAATAATTTTATCTGTGTCATTAGAATTAGATACTTTGACATTAGGATTTAAATCTAATGTTGAGACGTTTGTTTTAACTGAATAATTAATTGCAACTTGACCAAATCAATTAATGTTGTCATCTTTCACTTTAATTGTTAAAACGTTGTTTTCATTAGTTACAACTTCAAAAGTATCTTTATTGAAATCTTTTAATTTATCAGCATTATCTCTAATAAATTTTTCAATAATTGCATTTGGTTCGTTTGAGTTAAACGCACCAACATTTTTATCTAATTCTAAAGTTGAGATATCTCTTCTAATTGAATATCTAAGTGTAATTGAACCTTGGTATTTTTGGTGATCATCTTTAACTTTTAAAGTTAATGAGTTGTTTGTTACATCACCAACAACTTCAAAATCATTTTTAGTTAATCCATCAAGTTTACCAGCATTATTTCTAATAAATGCATCAATAATTGCTTGAGAGTCATTTGAGTTAAATACTCCAGTATTAGGATTTAAATTTAGAGTAGAGATATTATCTTTAATTGAATAATTAATTGCAACTTGACCAAATCAATTAATGTTGTCATCTTTCACTTTAATTGTTAAAACGTTGTTTTCATTAGTTACAACTTCAAAAGTATCTTTATTGAATCCAGTTAATAGTTGTTCGTTATCTTTGATGAATTTTTCAATAATTGCATTTGGTTCGTTTGAATTAAATGCACCTGCATTTGGATTTAAATCTAATGTTGAGATGTTAGTTTTAACTGAATAGTTAATTGCAACTTGACCAAATAAAGTAGCATTATCATCATTTACTTTAATTGTTAAAACGTTGTTTTCGTTACTTAAAACTGTAAAACTATTTCTTGTTAAACCTATCTCGTCAAGTTTTTGTTTATTATCTTTAATGAATTTTTCGATAATCGCTTCTTGTTCATCTGAATTAAATGCACCAGCATTAATGTTTAATCCTAAACTTGAAATGTTTTGTTTAACTGTAAAGTTAAGTTGAATTGAACCGTGATATTTTTGGTGATCATCTCTAACTTTTAAAGTTAATGAGTTGTTTGTTACATCACCAACAACTTCAAAATTATCTTTAGTTAATCCATCAAGTTTATCTGTATTATTTTTAATAAACTCATCAATAATTGCTTGAGAGTCATTTGAATTAAATGCACCAGCATCAGAGTTTAATCCTAAACTTGAAATGTTATATTTAGCTAAATAATTGATAGTAATTTCATTTTTATATCTTTTATTTTCACCATCAACAGATTTTAAAGTAGCTTGAGTATTTGACTTAATTTCTAATACTAAACTATTGAAATCTAATTTAGGATATTTTTGTTTTAGAACTTCTAAAATTTTTGTTTTTAATTCTTCATTGTCAGAAACATTAAAGTTTCCAACGTTTCTATCTTCTTCTTTTATAATGTCTGAAATATCTTTTAACTGAATATTTCTAGGGAAGGGTTTGTTTTTATCTTCTCAAGCTGGTGTATTAATATCGATGTTTTCAACATTTGTAAGTCTTTCATTTTTAATATCTCAATGACTTATATCTTGGTTAAATCTTATAGCACCATTAAACATATTAGACATATCTTTTAAACTGTCAATTTGTCATGATGAAATTGAGTTATTATTAAACCAGTCTGCTCTATGAAACATTTTACTCATGTCAGTGACTTTTCTAACATTTCAACTTGATATATCACCATCAAATCATGAGTGTTCAAACGTTGATTTCATTGAAGTTACGTTTTTAGTATTTCATTTCAAGTCTTGTTTTCAAATGAATGAACCTTTAAACACTTCGTTCATTTCTACAACGTTAGTTGTATTTCAATTTTCAATACCTTCAATTGATGTAAGTTCTCTTTTTCCTCAATCTTGAAACATGTTAGATATCGAAGTTATTTCTTGAGGTAATTTAGTAGTAACTTTTGTAACTGTTTTTGGCATTCTGACAGCTCTTACATGTGTACCATCATGATAGTATCCGATTTGTTTAATTTCTTTAGCTTGTATATTAGATAAATCTTTTTCTGCACTTCGATGTTCTTGACCATTACTATCAATATAAATAGTTTCTTGTATAGTATAACCAACTTCTAATAAAACACCGATTCTGTTGTTGATTTTAATTTTTATTATTTGATTTAATTTATTTTCAATATCTCTTGTGATTTCTTTATCTTTTTGATCATCAAATAATTTAATATCTGTTATTTCTAGATCGCTTGCATGCGTTTTTATAGCTTCTTTAATTTGTTCTAAAATTTCAGATTTTTTAATTGTTTTTCCTTTTTCAATACTTAATTTATCTTTAAATTCATTATTTCAAATTTCTTTAACTTTAGTTTGAATTTGAGTAGATTTTGTATCACTTTCAGAAATGGGTTTATTAGATGAATCTCACGAACTTGCAAGATTAGTTATACCTCTTAATAAGTCTTCATTAACATTAAGATAAGACAAGTCTTGGTTAAAACTACGTGCATCTTCAAAGATTTGTTCTACATTAACACCTTCGTTAATAACAAATTTATCTCCAAGAGGTTGGTTGAAATTGTGTGCTATTCTAAACATCATTTTAAGATTTTCGGCATTTCTTGTATCGAATTTATCTCCAAGAGGTTGGTTGAATTTTTTTGCTCCTTGAAACATTCCAAAGAAATATTTACCTTTTGAAGTATCAAATTTATCTCCTAAACTACTATTGAAACTTTCTGCTTCTTGAAACATTGACATAAAGTATTCTCCGTTTGAAGTGTCTCAATTTAGATCTTGGTTGAATTTTTTTGCTTCATTGAATACACCATTAAAACTAAATACTCTTGAAGTATCTCATTTATCAATTCCTTTTATAGTAGAGTTTACATTATTATTAAACGCAAGAGTTAAGCTTGTGATATGACTTGGTAGTTCTTCTGGAACTTCATTAACATGCGGTGGGAAAGGTCTAATTTTACTTCCAACTATATTAGGAGCCGCTTTAACTCATCCTATTTTAATAACTTTATTTGGGTTTGCAGGATCGAATTCATGTTCTTGTTCTTCAGGAATATCATTATTAATATTTTCACTTGTGTCTGTTTCACTTTTATTTGTAAGTGTTATTAAGTTTTCGTTATGTTCTGTGTGATTGTGACTTTTAGCACTAGATAAGGACATTACAGCTTTTAATAATGTTAATAAACTATTCATACTTTCATCCTTTCATATTTTTATTATATTAGTTATTTTCTTTTACGTCTTCTGAAAAATGCCACAATCGCTGCAAGTAGACCAACACCACCAACAGCAGCTGATGCACCGATTATAATGTTTTTGTTGTTTAGTTTTTGTGGTTCTTTGTTATTAGTTTCATCTTGAGTTTTAAGTTTAAAGTTAATTGTAATTTGACCTTTAAAATCATCACTATTTTTAACTTTAACAGTTACTGAATTAGTTGTTGCATCACCAACAAGTTCAAAATTATCTTTAGTTAATGAACTTAGTGCGGAATTGTTTGCAATAAATGCTTCAATGATTTGATCGAAATTATATTCATCAAATGATCCAACATTAGTGTTAGTTGCTTGAGTGTCAATTGCAGTTTTAAGTTTAAAGTTAATTGTAATTTGACCTTTAAAATCATCGCTATTTTTAACTTTAACAGTTACTGAATTAGTTGTTGCATCACCAACAAGTTCGAAATTATCTTTAGTTAATGAACTTAGTGCGGAATTGTTTGCAATAAATGCTTCAATGATTTGATCGAAATTGTACTCATCAAATGATCCAACATTAGTGTTAGTTGCTTGAGTGTCAATTGCAGTTTTAAGTTTAAAGTTAATTGTAATTTGACCTTTAAAATCATCGCTATTTTTAACTTTAACAGTTACTGAATTAGTTGTTGCATCACCAACAAGTTCAAAATTATCTTTAGTTAATGAACTTAGTGCGGAATTGTTTGCAATAAATGCTTCAATGATTTGATCGAAATTATACTCATCAAATGATCCAACATTAGTGTTAGTTGCTTGAGTGTCAATTGCAGTTTTAAGTTTAAAGTTAATTGTAATTTGACCTTTAAAATCATCGCTATTTTTAACTTTAACAGTTACTGAATTAGTTGTTGCATCACCAACAAGTTCAAAATTATCTTTAGTTAATGAACTTAGTGCGGAATTGTTTGCAATAAATGCTTCAATGATTTGATCGAAATTGTACTCATCAAATGATCCAACATTAGTGTTAGTTGCTTGAGTGTCAATTGCAGTTTTAAGTTTAAAGTTAATTGTAATTTGACCTTTAAAATCATCGCTATTTTTAACTTTAACAGTTACTGAATTAGTTGTTGCATCACCAACAAGTTCGAAATTATCTTTAGTTAATGAACTTAGACTAGGGTTTTTGCAATAAATGCTTCAATGATTTGATCGAAATTATATTCATCAAATGATCCAACATTAGTGTTAGTTGCTTGAGTGTTAATTGCAGTTTTAAGTTTAAAGTTAATTGTAATTTGACCTTTAAAATCATCACTATTTTTAACTTTAACAGTTACTGAATTAGTTGTTGCATCACCAACAAGTTCGAAATTATCTTTAGTTAATGAACTTAGACTAGGGTTTTTGCAATAAATGCTTCAATGATTTGATCGAAATTGTACTCATCAAATGATCCAACATTAGTGTTAGTTGCTTGAGTGTCAATTGCAGTTTTAAGTTTAAAGTTAATTGTAATTTGACCTTTAAAATCATCGCTATTTTTAACTTTAACAGTTACTGAATTAGTTGTTGCATCACCAACAAGTTCGAAATTATCTTTAGTTAATGAACTTAGACTAGGGTTTTTGCAATAAATGCTTCAATGATTTGATCGAAATTATATTCATCAAATGATCCAACATTAGTGTTAGTTGCTTGAGTGTTAATTGCAGTTTTAAGTTTAAAGTTAATTGTAATTTGACCTTTAAAATCATCACTATTTTTAACTTTAACAGTTACTGAATTAGTTGTTGCATCACCAACAAGTTCGAAATTATCTTTAGTTAATGAACTTAGACTAGGGTTTTTGCAATAAATGCTTCAATGATTTGATCGAAATTGTACTCATCAAATGATCCAACATTAGTGTTAGTTGCTTGAGTGTCAATTGCAGTTTTAAGTTTAAAGTTAATTGTAATTTGACCTTTAAAATCATCGCTATTTTTAACTTTAACAGTTACTGAATTAGTTGTTGCATCACCAACAAGTTCGAAATTATCTTTAGTTAATGAACTTAGACTAGGGTTTTTGCAATAAATGCTTCAATGATTTGATCGAAATTGTACTCATCAAATGATCCAACATTAGTGTTAGTTGCTTGAGTGTCAATTGCAGTTTTAAGTTTAAAGTTAATTGTAATTTGACCTTTAAAATCATCGCTATTTTTAACTTTAACAGTTACTGAATTAGTTGTTGCATCACCAACAAGTTCGAAATTATCTTTAGTTAATGAACTTAGACTAGGGTTTTTGCAATAAATGCTTCAATGATTTGATCGAAATTATATTCATCAAATGATCCAACATTAGTGTTAGTTGCTTGAGTGTTAATTGCAGTTTTAAGTTTAAAGTTAATTGTAATTTGACCTTTAAAATCATCACTATTTTTAACTTTAACAGTTACTGAATTAGTTGTTGCATCACCAACAAGTTCGAAATTATCTTTAGTTAATGAACTTAGACTAGGGTTTTTGCAATAAATGCTTCAATGATTTGATCGAAATTGTACTCATCAAATGATCCAACATTAGTGTTAGTTGCTTGAGTGTCAATTGCAGTTTTAAGTTTAAAGTTAATTGTAATTTGACCTTTAAAATCATCGCTATTTTTAACTTTAACAGTTACTGAATTAGTTGTTGCATCACCAACAAGTTCGAAATTATCTTTAGTTAATGAACTTAGACTAGGGTTTTTGCAATAAATGCTTCAATGATTTGATCGAAATTATATTCATCAAATGATCCAACATTAGTGTTAGTTGCTTGAGTGTTAATTGCAGTTTTAAGTTTAAAGTTAATTGTAATTTGACCTTTAAAATCATCACTATTTTTAACTTTAACAGTTACTGAATTAGTTGTTGCATCACCAACAAGTTCGAAATTATCTTTAGTTAATGAACTTAGTGCGGAATTGTTTGCAATAAATGCTTCAATGATTTGATCGAAATTGTACTCATCAAATGATCCAACATTAGTGTTAGTTGCTTGAGTGTCAATTGCAGTTTTAAGTTTAAAGTTAATTGTAATTTGACCTTTAAAATCATCGCTATTTTTAACTTTAACAGTTACTGAATTAGTTGTTGCATCACCAACAAGTTCGAAATTATCTTTAGTTAATGAACTTAGTGCGGAATTGTTTGCAATAAATGCTTCAATGATTTGATCGAAATTGTACTCATCAAATGATCCAACATTAGTGTTAGTTGCTTGAGTGTCAATTGCAGTTTTAAGTTTAAAGTTAATTGTAATTTGACCTTTAAAATCATCGCTATTTTTAACTTTAACAGTTACTGAATTAGTTGTTGCATCACCAACAAGTTCGAAATTATCTTTAGTTAATGAACTTAGACTAGGGTTTTTGCAATAAATGCTTCAATGATTTGATCGAAATTATATTCATCAAATGATCCAACATTAGTGTTAGTTGCTTGAGTGTTAATTGCAGTTTTAAGTTTAAAGTTAATTGTAATTTGACCTTTAAAATCATCACTATTTTTAACTTTAACAGTTACTGAATTAGTTGTTGCATCACCAACAAGTTCGAAATTATCTTTAGTTAATGAACTTAGACTAGGGTTTTTGCAATAAACGCTTCAATGATTTGATCGAAATTGTACTCATCAAATGATCCAACATTAGTGTTAGTTGCTTGAGTGTCAATTGCAGTTTTAAGTTTAAAGTTAATTGTAATTTGACCTTTAAAATCATCGCTATTTTTAACTTTAACAGTTACTGAATTAGTTGTTGCATCACCAACAAGTTCGAAATTATCTTTAGTTAATGAACTTAGACTAGGGTTTTTGCAATAAATGCTTCAATGATTTGATCGAAATTATATTCATCAAATGATCCAACATTAGTGTTAGTTGCTTGAGTGTCAATTGCAGTTCTAACTGAATAATTAACTACGATTGAACCATGATATTTATTATTGGATTCTACTACTTTTAAAGTAATTGAGTTATCCTTAGGTTCGCCTACTGCTTCAAAGTCAGCTTTAGTTAATCCATCAAGTTTACCTTCATTACGTTTAATAAATTCTTCAATAATTTCATTTTTATCATTTGAGTCAACTATTATAGAACTAGTAGTTAATCCTAAACTTGAAATGTTATATTTAGCTAAATAATTGATAGTGATTTCATTTTTATATCTTCTATTTTCACCATCAACAGATTTTAAAGTAGCTTGAGTATTTGACTTAATTTCCAATACTAAACTATCGAAATCTAATTTAGGATATTTTTGTTTTAGAACTTCTAGAACTTTTGTTTTTAATTCTTCATTATCAGAAACATTAAAGTTTCCAACGTTTCTATCTTCTTCTTTTATAATGTCTGAAATATCTTTTAACTGAAGATTTCTAGGGAAAGGTTTATTTTTATCTTCTCAAGCCGGGGTATTAATATCGATATTTTCAACATTTATAAATCTTTCGTTTTTAATATCTCAATTACTTATGTTTTGGTTAAATATTGTAGCACCATTGAACATATTAGAAATATCTTTTAAACTGTCAATTTGTCATGATGAAATTGAGTTATTATTAAACCTAACTGCTCTATGAAACATTTTACTCATGTCAGTAACTTTTCTAACATCTCAACTTGATATATCACCATCAAATCATGAGTTTTCAAACATTGATTTCATTGAAGTTACGTTTTGAGTTTTTCAGTTCAAGTCTTGTTTAGATATTCATGAACCTTTAAATACTTCGTTCATTTCTACAATATTAGTTGTATTTCAATTTTTGATATCTTCGATATTTGTAAGATTATTACTTCCTCAACCTTCAAACATATTAGATATTGAAGTTATTTGTTTAGGTAACTGAGTTGGTACTTTAGTAACTGTTTTTGGCATTCTAACAGCTCTTATATTTTTACCATCATGATAGTATCCAATTTGTTTAATTTCTTTAGCTTGTATATTATATAAATCTTTTTCTGCAGTTCTTTGTTCATTGCCTTCATTGTCAATATAAATAGTGAACGCTTCTGCTGTTTTTCCAACATCTAATAAAGCACCTATTCTATTATTGATTTTAATTTTGATTGTTTGTTTTAATTTATCTTCAGGGTCTCTATTAATTAGTCTATCTTTCTCATCTTCAAATAATTCAACATCTTGTATATCTAAATCGCTTGCTTGTGTTTTTAAAAGTTCTTTAATTTTTTCAAGGATTTCACTTTTTTGAACCTTTTCTCCTTCTGCAACAACAATTTTATCTTTAAGTTCTTTATCTCAGATTTCTTTAACTCTAGTTTGGACACCAATAGATTTTGTATCACTTTTTAGAATAGGTCTATTTTTTTGTTCTCATGAAACAGTGTTATTTGTCATTGAACCTATGTCTTCATCTGAAACGATTAGATATGATAAGTCTTGATTAAATTTATGTGCGTGATAAAACATATTAACAACATTAACACCTTCTTTAATTACAAATTTTTCTGGAAGTCGTTGGTTGAATGCGTGTGCTATTGAAAACATTGCATGTAAACTTCTAGCATTTCTTGTATCAAATTTATCTCCAAGTGGTTGGTTGAAAATTTTCGCTCCTTGAAACATACCAAAAAAATCTCTTCCTTTTGATGTATCGAATTTGTCTCCTAAACTACTATTAAACGATGGAGCACCTTGAAACATACTTTGGAAATTAACTCCACTTGAAGTGTCTCAAGTAATTGGTTGATTAAAATTTTCAGCTCTAAAAAACACTTCTTTAAAAATTGTTACTTTTGAAGTGTCTCACTTTTCGATTCCTTGGATTTTTACATTTGTATTAAATTTAAATGCACTATCTAAGTTTCTTATATGACTTGGTAACACTTCTGGAACTTCATTCACATTTTCTGGAAAAGGTCTAATTCTGTTTCCTTGAATTCATCCTATTTTAGTAACTTTATTTTTATTAACTGGATCAAATTCATGTTCTTGTTCTTGTGGAATATTATAGTTAATTGATTCATTTTCGTTTATTTCACTTTTATTTGTAAGTGTTGTTAAATTATGTTCTGTATGACTATGATTTTTAGCGCCAGAAAAAGCCATTACAGCTTTTAATATAGTTAATAAATTCTTCATACTTTCATCCCTTTCAATCCTATATAATTATCTCACTATAAAAACTGAAAATCTAAATAAATTAATTAAAATTCTGGATAAACTAATTGAAATAATGGTATTTATAATATTAAAAAATCTTAGATTTAAAGTTGTAAAGTGATTGCTTTATTATGAGTTTCAATTTCTTTTTCATCGTATCAAAAAAAAAAAAAAAACAAGGGCAGGAGACTATGCAATGCTGGGTACCCCGAAATCCGGACTTTTTTAAGCGGTAACCTGTCTTGTATATTGAACAGGTGTTAGTCCGCTTAGTTTTAAGCTTATTCTTTTATTATTATATCAATAAATATATCAATTTAATTTCTCAATAACTTGATCAATATTTTTGTATTTTCTATTATAAAACATTTCTCTTTTAATATACTAAAGAAATTTTCTGCAGGTGAATTGTCTAGACAGTTTCCTTTTCTAGACATACTTTGAATAGCACCTGCCTTTTCTAATTTTTCTACAAATGATTTATGTTGGTAATGAATTCCTTGATCGGTATGTATTATAGTTTTACCAGGAATTATCTTGTCTATAAAACTGTCAAGTGCTCTATTTGTCATCTCAACAGTTGGTCTAGTTCCATAACTGTAACCAACAATTTGATTGTTGAATGCATCTTTATATATTTGTAAATATAGCTTATTTTCACCAACCTTTAATTCAGTTAAATCACCAAATATTTTTAGGAATGGTATATCTGCTTTAAAATCCCTTTTTATTACGTTATTAGCAACAGTTCCAACCGTTCCTTTGTAAGAGCTGTATTTTCGTCGTCTAGAAGCGTTATAAATAGAAACTAAGCCATTTTCTTTCATTATTTGTAAAACTTTCTTTTTACTGATTTTGTAACCTAGTAGTTTCAATTGAAGGTGTATACGTTTATGGCCAAAATCACGGTCATTATCGTAGAAAATCTCTTCAATTTTTAAAGTAATTTCCCTGTATTTATCGTTCTTATCGATATTTTGTTCTAGTTTTTGTTTTCATTCATAAAATGTAGATTTTTTAATGTTAGCAATTTCTAATCAATCAGATGTTTTTAAGTTCGGATAGTTCTGCTCTAATTCTAAAATTGATTTTACTTTTTCTTTGTTTTTGAATGAATTAGAGCTCTCAACTTTTTAAATACATATTCTCAGCTCGAGCCAATTCTAGTTCATGCTGTAATCGCTTATTTTCTTCTAAAAGTTTATCAGTCTGTGTTTCTGATAGTTTCTTTTTGTCTGATGGCATGTTATCAATATATCCTGCATTTCCAATTAATTTAGAAATACCAGCAACACCATGTCTATAATATTTGCTTTCTCACAAAGATATTGTCGATGCGTTCTTTATATTAAAATGTTTTGCTGTTTCTAAAAACTTAAATTATTTTCATTTTTATATTTTATAACAGCAATTTTAAACTCAGAAGTGTATATAGATTTATTCTTACTCTTCCTAATACCTCTAATACCAAAAGATTCATATTGACATTTCCAATTAACTATCGTGTTAATGTTTATTCCATACTCTCTAGACACTTGAGTAATAGTCTTACCACTTAATAATTCTTTTATGACTCTCTTTTGATCTCATATAAATACTTCGCCATAAATATAGTACCCCCTGTCCGGACAGGGGGTACTATGCAAGAATAATCTCTTCCTTGTCTCAAATATCTTGTGTATTAATTAAAGTGTTTTTATAAAACTTAAAATATCTAAATAATCATATAAACTATTTAATTTATTATCATTTTTAACATTAATGTCTTTAACTAAATTATTAGATATTAACTTAATAATTTCTTCAATTTTAATATTTAAAGTTTCATAATGTTGATTAATATCTAAATGTTCAAATTCATTTAAAAGATCTAATATTTTATTTTGTTCAACTAAATATTTTTATATTCAAATTTAATAATTATAGATAACTTAATTAGAGTAGAAACTTTAATGTAATCAGATTTATTTTCAATTTCAGAATAATAAACATATAAATAATTTAAAAAATAATCAAGTTTAAAAGATATTATTTTAATAACATCATAAATTGCTAAATTTAAGAAATTATTTTCTTTTCCTTCTTGATAAATTAAATTAACGACTTTTTTAAATTCTTTAGCTTGAGTGATATTTTTAATTAAATGATTGTGTTTAATAAAATGATTGTAAATAGGTAGATAACTAAAACTAGAACACATTTTAAAATCGTTATATAAATTATTTATTTGTAAATATATTTCTTTTAACATACTTCTCCTATAGTAAAGGTTGAATAATATTTAATATTTTAACTATAATTTTTCTAAATCAATTAATCTCATCATTAGGAGTAAAATCAAATTCAAAACTATGATCGAAATCTCATTTGAATTTATCACTAATTTGTTTATTTAACTCTTTTGAATAAGTTAATACCATAGTTTGTTGATCAGCAAATAAAGCTCTAAAATCTAAATTAGTTGATCCGGTAAAACTAATTTCATCATCTATTAAATAGACTTTAGAATGATTAAAGACATTATTCATAGAATAAATCTTAACTCCTGCTTTATATAAATCTCTTGTTCATTGTTTTGTTTCATCTAATAAGAAAGGTTTATCACTCATTCCAGGTATTAAAATTCTTACATCAATTCCAGTATTAGCAGCTGATATTAATGCACTAGTTATTTCTTGAGGAGGAATAAAATAAGGAGTAGAAATTCAAATACGTTTTTGAGCTGAATTTATTAAGTTAGTAAAAACAGATAAATGAATAGGTTCGTTATGATTTGGACCTGATGAAATAATTCTAACTAAAGAGTTTTTATTTTCTTTTAAAGCATGTATTTTACCTATATTTTTTTCAACTTCTAAAATATTTGGTAATTTATTATTTTTATAAAACTCATAATCACTTACAAATATTTTTTCAATTCCTTGTACTGCACTTCCGGTTATTCTTATATGAGCATCATTTCAATAACCGAATTTCTTACTTAAATTAATATATTCATCACCAATATTAATTCCACCAACATATCCAATTTTTCCATCAATTGATATATCTTTTCTGTGATTTCTATAATTAGCTGTTCATTTTATAAAAGGAAAATGTACTTTAGCGTAACTCACAATATTTGCACCATAACCTATTAATTTCTTTTTAGAATTAGAAAACATATCATATGATCCAACAAAATCATAAATAATATAAACTCTAACACCTTGTTTAAGTTTTTTAATTAGCAAATTAGTTAATTGATCTAATAATCTACCTTCTTTAATAATGTAAAAGTTTAATAAAATATAATTTTTAGCATTGCTGATATCTTTAAATAAACTTAAAAATAATTTATTACCATTATCTAAAAATTCAACATCACTATTTTTATATAAGTTTAAATTTAAGTTGTTTTGTCCTGTTTTAAAAGAACGTTTAAATTGCGGTATTTGATTTGTTAAAATACCTTCAATTTCTTTTTGTTCTTGTTTAGTTTGTTTTTGTTTAAAATCAATAATTGAATAATTTTTAGTTGTTTTATATTTATAAGGTCTACCAAAAAAGATATAAGAAATAATTCCAAAAATAGGTACAAATGCTATGAATGAAGATCATCTGATTCTAGTTTCAAATCTTCTTTTTTTATTAGTTAAAACAACTATAGCTCAACAACAACAAATAGAGTGAAAAATGAAAAATGAAATTCAGTTATATCAATGAGCATAAACACTTGTTATTGCTAAAATAGCAATTGCTAAACCAAACATAAATATTAATGATAAAGTTGCTACTAACGGTTTTTTCATTGTTCTGTTCCTTTGTTATGTTTTTTTATTGTTTTTGAAAATCTATTGTTTTTAATAATTAATAAGTTGAATAATTCAGGTGAAAATTTTGCAATTGCTTGAGTAAATTTTTGATTACTAATAAGTTGAAGCATAAATAGTTTTGACTGAATATGATTTTTTTTAAAAAAGTATTTGCTAACTAAAATATAAAAAGTGAATCAATAAATGTAATCATATAAATTTTGTTTTTATCATCATAAAAAACTTAGAAAATGCATTAGCAATATAACAATATATTTCATGATAACTAAAATATTTTTTAATTTGTTTTTCGGTAAATTTCATTTTAAATTCTTTAGATAATATTTCTAAAGCTTGTTTTTCATAATTAATATTTAATTCATTAAACTCTAATTTTTCTGCATTTAAAACAATTGTTTTATGCATATCTTCTAATTTGTTTTTAGATTTATTTTTAGTGAAATTGTAATATAGATAATAAGAACAAAGATTAATAAAGTTAAAAACATCTCAATGTTGTTTTGTATCAATTTTCATATTTGAGATTCCTAAAATATAAAGATAATTTTTAACTATTAAATTACTTCTTCTTTTTGCAAAAAACTTTTTAAAATCTGTATAAATTAAATCATTTTCATTAATGAAATTTTTAAAGTATTTTTGTCTTTTTAAAAAAGAAGCAACGTTCTTTTTAGTTAACTTTGGACTCATTATTTTTTACCTCACTTATATTTATATTATATAAAAATAGGCATAAGCCTATTTTAATCTGTTTAGTAATGGAAAAATAAATTTTGATGCCTCTAAATTAGTTGTGTTTTCTCTTATATAAACAAATGATCTGTGGTGATCTTCACCAACCATTACTTTTCTTAATTCTTTAACAACAAATTTATTTTTTATATTTGGTACAAAATAGAACTCAATTAGTGAAATTCCTTTTGGAACAATATTTTGTAATAATGTTTGAATATTAATTTCATTTTTTGAATAAAGACCCATTAATTGGAAAGTGTGACCTGTAATTGAAAACATTACAATAGCGTCTAAATTAGCTAAATAATAAATGTTATTTTTGTAGTATTTTAACAGATTATAAATTTGTAGATCTTTATCTTCTTTTACAGAAAATAGTGAATTTTCTCTAGCTGAATGGAATAAATAATCTTTAATAAATTCTAAATCTTTAGCATTATTTTCTGGTGATAATTTTTTAACTACTGCTAATTCAGATTCTACATTTTGATCTCATTGCATGAAATAAGTATATTCTTTAGCTTTTTTAAATCCATTTCTTATTAATGTTTGATCATTTTCATTATTTGAAAATGTGTAGAATAGATCAACTATTCTTTCATACTTGTCGATTACCCCTTTAATCATTTGATCAACCATTTCATCGTTTCCAGTTTTAGATTTTACAAATTGATTAGTTATTAATACTGAGTTAACGCTTGTTTTATTAATGGTAATTCCATTTTTTAAGAACCCACATACCCCTAAAACACCGTTGCGATCATTAACTGCACAAATTGGTGTGAAACCTAGATCTATTTGATTTTTTAGAATTCAGTCTTCGTATGTTTGATAACCCCTTTTTTTAATAATACTATTAAGTTCTAAGTTGTAATGTTTGTTATCTCTATAATTGAAAATTAAACTATATTGACTCATTGAAAACCCCTCCTAAATGTATTGTTCTATATTATTGATTATACTACCACACTAGATGTTTTGAGATATGTTTTTGTGGTGATAATTAACCGTTTATAGTAAAAAATACCTTTTATTTACTTAATTATTTTAACTTTTATCTTTTTAAAAAATTAAAAATTCACTTTAGTTTTTAAACTTAAAGTGAATAAATTAATTCTAGTTTGTTTCAACTGTTTTAGATTGTTGATCTAATTTCTTTTTCATTTCTTTGTTGTTTAAATAGATTAATAACGCACCTGATGCAAATCCTAATAATCCAACTAAAATAATTGTTACCATTAAAATTTGATAAGCAAATTGGTTGTTTTCTAAATTAGTTACTGGATCTACTACTTTGTATTTTGCAATTAATGATGATTGTAATTGTTGGAATCAAGCATCTGGAGTAAAGGCAATAACTGAAACTAATCCAACAGCTGTTGCATAGTCTTTTTTAGCAACACCAATTTCAAATAATGTCGCTCAACGGTTAGTTACTAATCCTCAACATAACGCACCTAAACATAAGAAGAATGTATAAACAATAACTCTTGCTGTTCATAGATATCACTTAGGAGCTTCGTGTAAAATTCATCCCACTTTAAATCCTGGTATGAATAAAACTGTTGTTACTAAGAATGTTCCAATTAAAATTCCTATCATTAAGAATCTAATGTATTTTTTAGTTTTATCAGCTATTCTTCCTGCTGGAGCTGAGAATATAAATCTAAATAGATAAGTTCTTAAAAGTCCACCAATGAACACCGCTGAAGCTGTTACTCCTAATGAGATTTGTAGGTATGAAACTAGAACACTTAGTCCCATTTGATACATATAAACTCCCATAACAACAAGTGAAACTAATCAGATTTTGTAGTTTTTAATAACTTTAAATACGTCTTTAATGTTAAAACTTGCTTCGTCTTGTTTTGCTTGTTTATCTTCTTTAACGAAAAATATTAATAGAAAAACTGTAAGAGCAATTAAACCACAGAACATGTAAATCATAATAGTGAAGTTTCACACACTTGGAGAAGTCACACCTTTTGAAGCAAAAATTGGAGTTAATACTAAGAATAATAAATATCCTATTGAAACTAAAACAGTTCCTGCAAATCCGTTAAAACTTCCGTGAATTCCATTTAATAATCCATTTTGTTCTGGTTTTCCTTGTTGAGCTAATAATTTTCAAAGTGGTGCTCAGAAAATAATCTTAGCAAATGCTCAAATAGAATAAACTATACATAGTTGAATGTAACGTGATTCAAGTCCTACTTGATTTAAAATAGGACCGTTTTCTGAAGCAACTAAAGCTCCACCTGCAGTTAAACCTATTGAACCATATCACACACCAGAAATACCAAACATAGCAAGTCCAGTAATTGTTAATCATTTAACACTAAATTTATCTCCTAAAATACTTCCAAAAAAGTAAATAGCTATTGAGATATATCCATAAATCGCACTAGCTTGAGATAGGTGCTCAGTCTTAACACCTAAGTTTAATGCTATAGTTTCAGAACTCATAACATTTCTTAGATATGAAGGGAAAACGAACACTAAAGTGTCAGAAACGGCAAGCAATAGAATAACAAATAAAGTTCTTTTATCTAAAGTTTTAAATGTTCTGTCTAAGAAACTTTTAAAACCATTTTGTTTTGCTTTTTCTTTCACAATCTTTATTTCCTTTCTTTTCACTTTCTTATTATATCACTTGCTTGTTTTGTTTTTTACACAGCTTTTATGCACTTTTGTTTTTTACACAGCTTTTATGCACTTAAAAAATATCTTTTATCAAAATCAATCAAAAAAAGATCCTTACATTGTAAAGATCTTTTTATCTTATATATTTTTTATTTATCGAATCATATATTCTAGATGGTGAAGCATTTAATTCTTTGTCAAAAAACACAACAATATCTTTATTAAAATTTTCTAAATCAATTTTAGTTTTTAACGGTTCAGATTTGTGAAAATTAACACTTGTTGAAATGATAGGACCAACAGTATTAATGATATTTTTTATATCTTGTCTTTTAACTAATCTAACAGCAACACTTGAATCTTTTGTTTTGAAAATCACTGTTGTAGGTTGATCTGATAATAATAATTCTTTATCAGTTTGATCAATAACATCTAAATCTTTAAGTTGATCTAAACTTGATATTAAGATAATTAATCTTTTATTAAGATCAGCTTTTTTAATTTTATTAATTTGTTTTTCATTTTCTAAACTATAAACTGCAGATAATCCATAAATTGTATCAGTGGGTAAAATTATAATTTTATTTTGTTTTAAAAGTTCTATTGCTTTATTTTCTTCATGATTTTTTAGCATTTGTATATCCTCTTAATATTTTAAATTTTTTATTTTCTATTTCTTGTTCAACTTCTTTAATAATATTTTTCTTAGTGTAAATTCCTTTACCAATAATAGCAAATGAAACTAATGTTGAAGTAATTAGAATAGTGAACTCAGAAAATATTACATAATTATTAGTAAATATAGATTTAAATTCTTTATCAATACCATTTAAAGGATATTCTTCTGTAAGTTTATTATAGATATTTTCTGTTATTATTTGTTTTGTTTCTTTTAAATAATCCATACCCATATTATCAGTATTTCAAGCAACTGAAATTCTTTGTAATTCTAATTGAGATACAAAAACACTTATGATTAATAAAATTGATTCTATAAGTAAAATGATATATTGCGATCTAAATGATAATGAAGAAAAGTTTTGACCGCGTAATGATACTGAAACTAAAAATAATGAAGTTGATAAAGTAATTCCTAATACTAATATAGGAAAAGACAAAATAGTTAACGGACTAGTTTGTTCTAAACTTAATGTGTCTTTAAATTTATTAAATACATTATCTTCAAAACCATTCATATCTTTTAACAAGTTAGGATATTCATAAGTTCATTTAAATAATGATTGAATAGGTCCACGCGTTGAAATAACTACTATGTAAAATATAACACTTGATGAAATTGCAAATACAGTTACTAAAACTCAGTTAGATAATGTTTTTGCTTTATATGAAAATATTTTATTTGCATAAATTTTAAATTTAGATCCTGAAAATAATGAGTTTTTTTGAGCAAAGTGTGTTACATATTTATCTTCTTGATTTGATGAATTATCAGCAAAAACAACATTTTGTAGTGAAATAATTATAGTAAACATGAAAAAGAATTGAACAAAACTTACTCATCAAATTTTTTCATCATTTATTCAATGAAATGCATTTAATTTATCTGCACTAACACTTGAAGGTGAATAATGCTCATAATATCATCTAGCTATTTCTTTCATTTCATCTATTTTATTATCTGAGTTTCCTGTAATAGTTTCATAATGTAAAAAGTCTTCATAAAATCCATAATAATACTGTGATAAAGTTTGAAAAAGAATTGTAATAACACTTAAAAAAACAATTGAAACAATTACTACTTGTTTATATCTTCGGTTGTTTGAAACACTAACAATACCTTTAAAAAGAATAAATAAAACAAGAACAATAAAAGTAAAAATAATCCCAGCTATTGCATAACCTCATATATAAGCTCTGCTTGGTAATTCTATTAAATGTGAAGAAATAGTTTTAAAATGGTCAAAATAATAAAGTAATCCTTTGTCACTAAAAATAATATAAACATACACATAAAAAGGCATAATAGTTAGTAAAAATACTACTATTGCTAAAATAGATCTAAAATAGATCGATAGATTTCTTTTTTGAATTTCTGGATTAGAATCTTTTATTCTCATTGAAAATTTATTATTAATCAATTTGAGTTTTAGATTCGAAAGATATTTATTTTTAATCATATGTTTATTCCTTTAAAAATTTTTAATTATTAGATTTCTTCAATTATTGTAATTATCTTTTTAAATTCTCAATTATATTTTAAACAATTATCATTAATTATTTTCTCAATTACTGTTTTTTGATTTCAACCAAATTCTAAAACAATAATAAATTTATTATTAATATCTACAACTTTATCAATATTATTAATTAGTTGTTTATAAAAATATAATCCATTGTCTTTAGCAAATAATGCAATATTAGGTTCATATAATTTAACACTATCATCAACAGAATCATCATTAATATCAATATATGGTGGATTACATACAATTACATTAGATTTGATATTATTTTTAATAATATTTTCTAAAAAATCTGATTGTAATATTTCAGTATTTTTTAAATTGAAATTATTAATATTTGTTTTGCAAACATTTAAAGCATTAGTATCAATATCAACTAATAAAACGTTGTTTAACTTGTTTAATAAAGCTAAGCTAATACCTAAACAACCACTACCAGAACAAAGATCAATTATCTTTAAATTGTTATTGTTTTTTACATAATCAGAAACTAAGTTTATAATTTCTTCTGATTCAACTCTTGGTATTAAGACGTTATTATCAACATAAAATTTATTGTTGTAAAAATATTTACTTTTAATGATATAAGCTAAAGGATATTTTTGTTCTAATAGTTTTATTATTTGATTAACTTGTTCTTTTTCTTGATTTGTTAATTGATAATCTAAATCAGTTATAATTGCTTGATAATCTTTTTTTAATACATACTCTAAAATAGCATAAACATCAGCTTTTGAAATGCTGATGTTTTTATTATTTAAAATATTATTAAAAACCTTGTAAATATTAAGCTTCATTTTCTAGTTGTTCAGCAACTTTTTGACGTTGTTCTTCGTTTATTAATGCAATTATAAATTCTTCAATATTTCCTTCCATAACTTGATCTAATTTGTTTAAAGTTAATCCAACTCTATGATCAGTTACACGGTTTTGTGGGTAGTTGTATGTTCTGATTTTTTCAGATCTAGCACCAGTTCCGACAGCACTTTTTCTATTAGCGTCAGCTTCTGCTTGTTGTTTTTCTAATTCAGCTTCATAGATTTTTGCTCTTAACATAGTCATTGCTATATCTTTATTATCGTGTTGACTTCTACCATCTTGACTAGCAGCCACAACTCCAGTTGGAATATGAGTGATACGTACAGCTGAATCAGTGGTGTTAACGTGTTGTCCACCAGCTCCTGATGAACGGTAAGTATCGATTCTTAAATCTGATGGTTTGATTTCAATTTCAACTTCACTCATTTCAGGTAAAACAGCAACTGTTGCAGTTGAAGTTTGAATTCTACCTTTAGCTTCTGTTTTTGGCACACGTTGAACTCTGTGAGCACCAGATTCGAATTTTAATTTAGAATAAACTCGATCTCCTTTAACCATGAATACTACTTGAGAATATCCTCCAGCTTCTCCAGGTGAAGCTTCCATAATATTAATTTTTCAACCTTGACTTTCAGAATAAAGTCTATACATTCTTAATAAATCACCAGCAAAAATATTTGCTTCATCACCACCAGCTGCCCCACGAATTTCAACAATAACATTTTTGTCATCATTTGGATCTTTTGGTAATAACATTTCTTCAATTATTTTTACTAGAGGTTCGATTTTTTCACTGTTTTCTTCTAATTCTAATTTAGCTAATTCAATTAATTCTTGATCTTTTTCATTTTCTAAAATGTTTTTAGCATCAATTATTTGTTGTTGAGTTTGTTTATATTCAACAAATTTTTCAACAACTTCTTCTAAATTAGATCTTTCTTTATTTAGTTCAGTGAATTTTTTAATATCTTTTAGAATTTCTTCTTTTTGTAGATCTTCATTAATTTGATCTAGTCTTTTTTGCATAGTTTCTAATGCTTCATATGTTTTTGGATTCATTAATTAGTCTCCTTTTTTAGGTAATACATAACAAGTTCTACATCTTGCTTCATAACTTTCTTTTCCATCAACTAAAATTAGCGGTGAATCTCATTTGGCTGGTTCTCCATTAACAATTCTTTGAGATCTATTAGCAAAATTACCACATATATGACATCTTGCTCTTAGTTTTGTAACAAACTCAGCTATTGCTAAAAGTTTATCTACATTTTTAAATGGTTCAGATCTAAAATCTTTATCAAGTCCATTAACTATAACAATGATTCCTTGATCTGCTAATTCGTCGATTAAGTCAACTACACCTTCATCTAAAAATTGTACTTCATCTATACCAACAACTTCAACCTTTTTAATTAAATTTTCTTGTTCAACTATTTTTCTAATATCATCACTTTTTTGAACAATATTAGATTCTAACATTGTTCCGCTATGTGAAGCTACACATTGTTTTGAATAACGTTGATCTAGTCCTGGTTTGAAAACAACAACTTTTTTCTTAGCATAAGACATGATTTTTAATCTTCTTATAAACTCTTCAGTTTTACCTGCAAACATGCATCCTGTAATCAGTTCTATTCAACCCAATTTGTTGTTTGAACAACTCATTTCAACTTCATTTATATCATTCATAACTTTACCCTCCATTTTGTATTAACTCTTCTAATTCACTCACTAAAGTTGGTATTTCATTTAATGACTCGATTCTTGCTCCTGATGCAAGTTTGTGTCCTCCACCGTTGTGTTTTTCAGCAACTTTATTAACTTCATAATCACGACTTCTGAATGACACTTTTAATTGATCTTCATATTCAATAACAGTGAATCAAATTTTAATTTCTTCAATTCCTGCCATTGTAGATAAACAAGATTTAATTTCTTCGTAATTTAAATCTCAACCTTTTTGATCATCTTTTGTTAAAACAATATATGCGATACCTGTATTTGTAATATTAACTTTAGAAAAGGTGAAATTCATTCATTTTCTCATCTTTAATGATGAAACGTATAAATAATCGTTTGCTTTTTTAAAATCGGCACCAAATTCTAATAATTTAGAAGCCACTATAAAAGTTTGTGAATCTGTTTTTTCATATAAAAATCTTCCAGAATCAGTTAATAAACCTAAATATAAATTATGTGCAGCTTTTTTAGGAATTATTAAATTCATTTGCATTGCTCATAAAGTGATTACTTCAGTATTTGCAATTGATGAATCTAAAATCAAATCATTATCTGCATAATCTTCAACATTAATATGATGATCAACTTTAAATATTTCTTTAACTAGTTCAACTCTATCAAAATCAATACGTGATTTAACTGCAGTATCAACTGTAATTAATAGTGAATTTTTAACAAATTCATCACTAATTTCATTACTTAAAAAATCTAAATCATGGTTTAATCTTTCACCAACAACAAAGATCTTTTTATTTTCAAAATTCTTTTCAATTATATAAGCAAGACCCATGGCACTACCTTGAGCATCTCAATCAGGTAGTTTATGTTTTGCGATGATTACGTTGTCGTATTGTTTAATTTTTTCAACTAATTTTTCACATTTTTTATTATCTAACATTCTACACCTCTTCAGAAATTATTTTGCTTATACTTTTTCTATCTACGTGAACAACTATTTTGTCATTATTTTTTAGTTGAATTGTTTTGTTATAGAAAAATATTTTTGTTTTATACTCAGTAACTCCACAATAAATGTTTTTATCAATAAACCTATTAGATTTTACTAATCTTAAAATGATTGGTAAATTATCTCTTCCACCGAAACTTAAATTTACTCTAAAAGGATTTAAATAAATTGTTCCGTTATCACTAATTTCATTATTTTCTAAATTTCAGTTTTTATTTTCTACTTCAACTTGTTCATTTTCTAATTTCTTATATTTTAAATTGTTATAGTTTGGTAGAATGTTTTGTTCTAAACTAATATCAAAAATATCTTCAGCTGATAAAAGTTGCATTTCATTGTTATAAACACTGTAAATTTTTTTTGAAAGATCCGGAACATATCTTAATGAATCATTTAAAAATACAAATGTTAACATAGGATTAAGTTCTCTAATACGTTTAATAGTTTCAGTTAATTTATCAAAATCTTTAGGATTTAAAAGTTGAGTAAGATTTGAAAAAACAATATTTCTTTTACCTAAATTAATAGCTTTTAACATTTTAATATAAATAATGTTTAATGATGATATTTGAAAACTACTTTTAATGAATCATTGAAATTTCATATTGTATTTTTCAACGTTTTCACTCATTCATTCTGAAGCTTGTTGGAAAATATTTTTAATTTGATCCTTATAGTATTTTTTTAAAACTAAAAATTCATTTTTGTTATTATATTTAGCATTACCAGAAAGAATTTGTTCGTGATATTTATGAATTAGATATGCGATTTGCTTTCCTATCATTTTGCATTCTTGACGAAGTAAACCTAACATATCTTCTTTTTGTTTATATTCAATATCAGAAAGTTGATCTTCAACTGTTTTTTGTCAATTTTTATATGCTCATTCAACTTTGTTATATGATTCTTTAGAGATTTCAGATTGTTTAAAATATTTTTTAAATTCAAAATCTAATTGTTTTTGAAATTGCTTTAGTTTTTTATTATCTCTATAAATTGCGATTCTTAACTCAGTAATTTTTGAACCTATTATTTTAAGTTGTTTACCTACTGCATATTTAGTTTGAGAATAAGTAAACTTTCTTCAATTCTTTTTCAATTCTCTATTTGATGATCTTTTAATATTATATTCACAAGAACAAGAATCTCTTAGTTCATCAAATGCATAAATGTTATCTCACATAATTTGTTGGAACATTAGCATTAATTGATTAATTCTTACAGTTACTTTTAAGTTTTCAATTAATTTTGATAAAACTTTTATTTGAACAGGAAAGTCTTTAAAAATATCTAAAGGTTTTTTCTGATTGTATTTTAATAATTTTTTTAAATAATCATTTAAAACTTTTTGTTCTGTTGTTGTTGAGTTAGTTATAAATTGAGATATTACTTTATCAATGTTTTTTCTAACTTTTAGATCGTTGTTTTCATTTTTAGAAGCAACAAATGATAAATAATTATATTTTTCTTCAATATAAGAAACAGAAGCTTTTCTTAAAAATCTAGTATTGAAAAGTAGTGATAATACTAAAACTCATTTAGCAGGAATTAAACGTTGGAAAAAATTGTTGTTTTTAATGTATTCAACATTATTTTTAACAAATCTTTTATTTACAATATCAATTTCATCAATTTGATATCTTCCTGTTTTATTTTTTTCTTTACCTAGTAAAACTCTTTTAAAGAAATTGAATTTTTTTGGTTGACGAATAACTACATTAATTATTTCACCATCACCAGCAGTAAAGTTAATTCTTTCTATTTTAGGATCTTTGGTTAGAAAAGTTAACTCACTGAATTTATATGACATTAATTTTCCTCCAATCCATTATATAAATATATTTTAAATTATTTAACTTTAAAAAAGAAAAACTCACAACGTAGTTGTGAGTAAATATTGTTAAAATAACTAATTTTGGCTTTCTTTGTTTTTTGCTTTTTGATCAGCTGAGTGTTTTTCAGCAGTTGCTTTAATAGAATCTCTTTTAGCAAATTTAGATTTGAATTGTTCAACACGACCAGCATTGTTAACAAATGTTTGAGCCCCAGTGTAGAATGGGTGGCAATTTGAACAAATATCAAGTCTTATTTCTTCTGCTTTAGTTGTACCACATACTCATTCATTAGAACAAGTTGTACAAACGAATTTAGCTTCGTTAAAGTATTTTGGTTGAATATCATTTCTTGGCATAGTCTTTCTCCTTTCGCTATGTTATCATTTCGATATTTGATACGTTATATAGTATATAACAAAATTTAAAAAAATAAAAATTTTAAAGTTAAGATTACTTTAAAATTTTAAATTATCTATGAATTAGAAAAGTTATTAAGCTTTTCCTTTGCATCCAAATCATTCAGTTAATTCTAAGAATGTTGATTTTAATGATTCATATCCAGGTTTTAATAATTTACGTGGATCAAATCCTTTTGTATTATCATCTAAATCTTTACCTGATTCAACATATTTTCTAGTAGCATCTCTAAATGCTAATTGTAATTCAGTATTAACGTTAATTTTTGAAATTCCCATTGAGATTGCTTTTTTAACTTGATCTTGAGGAATTCCTGATCCACCGTGTAATACCATTGGCATATTGCATGCTTGTTGTAATTTTTCTAATGTGTCGAATGATAGTGATTCTCATCAACTTGGATATTTACCGTGAATGTTTCCAATTCCAGCAGCTAACATTGAAATTCCAGTTTTTGAAATTTCTTCAGCTTGTTTTGGATCTGCTAATTCACCTTGTCCAACAACACCGTCTTCTTCTCCACCAATTGAACCAATTTCAGCTTCAACTGAAACTTCGTATTCATCAGCAAATTTAATTAATTCTTTTGTCATTGCTAAGTTTTGTTCATATGGATAGTGTGATCCATCAAACATAACTGATGAATAACCTGCTAAAATACATTTTTTAGCCATTTCAACAGTTTGACCATGATCTAAGTGTAAAGCAACTGGAACAGTAATATCTAAAAAGTCTAATAATCCGTTAACCATTCCAACAACAGTTTCAACTCCACCCATGTATTTAATAGCACCTTCACTAGTTCCTAAAATAACTGGAGTGTTTGAAGCTTGAGCTGCTTCTAAAATAGCTTTTGTTCATTCTAAGTTGTTAATATTAAAGTGCCCAATTGCATATTTATTGGCATGAGCATCTTTTACCATTTGTTTAGCATTAACTAAACGTTTGTGATATAGTTTTGGCATTTTATAATAATCTCCTTACCTTGCGTTTATATAATAATATCATTTAAACAGCTATATTGTTAGCACCTAATATAGCGAAAATATATCGAAGTTTTTAAATAAATAAACTACTTATAAGCAACTGCAAAAAAGTTTTCAACTAATACTTTTACTAATTGATCATCAGCGATACTTTCTTTATCATTAATTAAAAATGAATAATTTTTATGCTTTTTCTCAATTGCTATAAACATAAATGTTCAAGAATGAATATAATCAAGCATTAATAAAGATAGTCTGTAATCATATTCAGGTGAATAACGATGAGAATTCTTTAATTTTTCAATCTTTTTAACAAAATAAGCATTAGTATTTTTTACTCTTCATGATAAAAATGTATTTTTATTCTTATATAAAAGTTTAAAATCTTTGTATTCAGAATTTGAGATAAATTTTTCTTTTATTTCTTTAAAATGTTTTTCGACTTTATCGCGATTTTTTTCAGCAATAGAATCAACACTTTGAAATACTTTAAATAAACAAAATATTAAAATAATAAAAGATAAAAAGTTTGTAGTCAATCATATAACAAAAATTGCAGTTGATCATCATAATGTGTTAGGAATGATAACAAATTTTGAAAGAATAATAAAAACATTTATAATATCAAAATCAGAAAATATATTTATCTTTTCAACTAAATTTGACTCTAAAAAATAAGATATTAAAAGACTAGAAAAATAAATCAATAACATACAACCAACACTAAGTGTTATATATGAAAATAAAATCTTTTTATTTATCAATGGACTATTTTCTAGATTTAATTGATTATTAAATATTTTTCTACTCATTTTTACATATTTAACAAAAACTAGATACGATCATCTTAATTGAAACAATAATATAACAATCATTAAACTAATAATACCGATAAAAATTGCTGATCATTGTAAAGTAGAGTAATCCGAAATTTGTTTAATCATATTATTTTTCACTCACCTTTCTATTGAACAAAAATCACTTTATATCTAATAATTTCTTATTAGGTGTAAAGTGATAGTTTATTATATTTTATTATTTTTTATTGTTGTTCACAATTGCTTGGATAAATCCTTTAAATAGTGGATTTGGTTTGTTAGGGCGAGATGTAAATTCAGGATGGAATTGACTTGCAACAAAGAATTTTAATTTAGGAATTTCAATTATTTCAACTAAATTTTGTTCTTCATATATTCCCGAAAATCTTAATCCAACACTTTCTAAATCTTTTTTGTATTCATTATTAAATTCGTATCTATGTCTATGTCTTTCATAAGCATTATCTGAATCATATAGTTTTTGAGCAATTGAGTCTTTTTCTAGTTTAGTCGCCATTGTTCCTAATCTTAATGTTCCACCAATATTGTGACGATCAATTCCTCTTATATAATCAAAGATTGGATGAGGTGTTGTTTCATCAAATTCAGTTGAGTTAGCATCTTTTCAACCTAATAAATCTCTAGCCATTGAAATTGTAGCAATTTGCATTCCTAAACAAATCCCTAAATAAGGTATATCATTTTCTCTTGCAAATCTACTTGCTAACATCATTCCTTCAATACCACGGTTTCCAAAACCACCCGGAACTAAAATCGCTTCTGAGTTTTTTAATACTTCTTTATAGTTGTGTTCATTTAATTTATCAGCTTGAATTCATTTAATTTTAACTTTTTTATTAAATTCTCATCCAGCTATTTTTAATGATTCGATAACAGAAAGATAAGCATCTTGTAATTCGATATATTTACCTACAAATGTAACTTCAATTGATTCTTTTGAAGTATCAATTTTTTTATTAAATTCTTTTCATGATGATAGATCAATTGGTTTAGCATTTAGTTTTAATTGATCAATTACTAATTTATGTAGGTTTTGTTCAGCCATTGCTAAAGGAACTCTGTAAATAGAATCTTGATCTACTGCATCAATAATGTTTTCTGTTGGAACATTACAAAATAGTGAAACTTTTTCTTTAATTTCTTGAGGTGAACTTTTATCACTTCTTGAAACAATAACATCAGGTTGAATTCCTAAACTTAGTAATTCTCTAACTGAATGTTGTATTGGTTTTGTTTTATATTCTTTTGATGCTGCTAATCATAATAATAAAACAACGTGAATAAACATTACATTTTCTTTACCTTGTTCCATTCTAATTTGACGAATAGCTTCAATAAATGGTTGAGATTCAATATCTCCAACAGTTCCTCCAATTTCAGAAATAACAACATCTGCTTTACTTCTTTGAGCAGCTAAATAAACTTTATGTTTAATTGCATCAGTTATGTGAGGAACTACTTGAATAGTTTTTCCTTGAGAGTCTCCTCTTCTTTCACCTTCAATAACTTCTAGATAAATTTTTCCTGCACTTGTTGAAGAAATTTTTGATAATTCTTCATCTGTAAAACGTTCATAATGACCTAGATCTAAATCAGTTTCTCCACCATCACTAGTAACAAAAACTTCACCATGTTGATATGGAGACATTGTCCCTGGATCAACATTTAAATAAGGATCAAATTTTTGCATAAATACTTTTAATCCACTTGCTTTTAATAAAGCACCTAATGAACTAGCTGTTATTCCTTTTCCTAAACCTGAAACTACTCCACCTGTAACGAATATAAATTTTGCCATTTGTCTATCTCCTTGTATCAATTAATTATATTTTACCTAAAATAAAAAAGTCATAAAAACATAAGTTTTACAACTTTTAAAAATTATTCATCATCGTAATCGTCTTCACTAACTGTAACGAATCCGTCATCATCTTCTTCATCGTCTTCGTATTCTTCATCATAATACTCTTCTTCAAGATCTTCATCATCAATTACCATTTCTGAATCATCTAGATCTTCATCATCGATTTCGTGTTTTGGTTTTTTCTCAACTTCTTCTAGTTTAGCAGCTAATTGTTTTTTAATATCTTCAACTTCTGGATCAGCACTTAATGCTCATAAACCATCAGATGTTAAAGCGAAACGATTATCTAAAACCATATCTCCATATAAATCAGCAATAACTGAAATTTCATCTTTTTTCTGACTTACAACATCTTTAGAAATCTCATTTCAAATGTCTTGTAAAGTTGTTGGTTTTTTATTTGCTAGTAAATAGTCAT
Organism: Mycoplasma cottewii; assembly: GCF_024918975.1. Lineage (NCBI taxonomy): Bacteria > Bacillati > Mycoplasmatota > Mollicutes > Mycoplasmatales > Mycoplasmataceae > Mycoplasma > Mycoplasma cottewii. The sequence goes on from NZ_CP103424.1 coordinate 967,496, forward strand.
AAACTAAATTTAAATTTGTTTTTTTATTCATTTTTATAGTCTCTTTCTACTACTTTATTTCTAAGTCTTTAGGAAATAAGTATTTAATTTCATTTTTTTGATTATTATTTTCTTTTATAGCACTTGATAAAAGGCTTACATTTTCTAAAGCATCTATTTTATTTGTCTTTTCATTAAATAAGTAAATGTGTTCGTCTTTTTTTGCCTCATGTTCTATTTTATACATAACTGCAGGCTTTGAAACTGTTTTTAGTAAATAATATTCAGGATCATATCCTTTTTCTTTCAATTTGTCTAATATTTTATCTTTTTCAACTAATTGTTCACTCTTGCAAGCAAATAATTCTCTATTATTAATTCTTTTTGAAAGATCACTTAATATTTGATCTTGTTCGTTTTGGCAATTAGCAAATATATTAAACATTAAATAATCATCAATTTGAAGATATTCTTTTAATTTAATTGGTTTATTTTCAAATAATGCACTAAATAATTCATAAATTCTATTATCTTTGAATTTGTAGTTGTTGTCAGCTAAGTATTTAATTCTTTTAAATCATGTTGAAAACATAACATCAAAACTAATTGAAGTTTTATGATTGTATACTTGTTGATACATATGATATCTACCTAGTAAATATGATTCAATTGCATAAATAGTTTTGTGTGGAAAAACAATTTTGTTATCTCTAATTTTTGCATTTCTAATTAATCATTTAACATCTAAAGTTGCATAATCAACTCCACAATTATATGAATCACGAATTAAATAGTCAAATCTATCAGCATCAATTTGAGAACTTACTAGTAAATTAATAATGTTATTTTTATAAGTTCCATCAATAATAGCAACAATATCATCTGGATTAATATCATATTTTTTTAGAATTTTATTAATGTTTCCATCAGTGTTTTTAATAATTTCAGTTGTATAACTTTCATGAGATTTATTTGTAATTCTTTCAAATGTGTGAGAAAAAGCAGCATGCCCAACATCGTGTAATAATCCTGCTAGTTTAACTAACATTTGTTCTTTTTGATCAATTAATTTAAAATCTCTATTTTTTAAAAATTGTTGTAAAACATAATATACACCAACACAATGACTAAAACGTGTGTGAGTTGCACTAGGATAAGCAAATTGACTTCCTGCTAGTTGAAGTATTCTTCTTAATCTTTGCATTTCACTAGAATTAATAATTTCTATATATATTGGATGATCGAAATAAATATCACCATGAACATTATCTCTTATAACTTTTTCATACATATTCATCACCTATTTTTTAAAAGAATTTATATTGTTTAAAACTTTATCTTTTCCTAATAAGAATATCACATCAGCTAAACTAGGACCGTGTTGTGATTTTGAAGCAAAGATTCTTATTGGCATAAATAAATCTTTTCCTTTAACATTAGCAATTTGTCCTGATTCTTTAATAATTAATTTAATATTATCAACACTTCAGTCATTTAAATTAATTATTTTTTCTTCAAATATATTAATTAAATTTTCATAATTATTTAAATTATTTAATTCATTTAATGTAGCTTGATCTACATCGATATCATTAAAGAATAAATCTAAATGTTTGTTAATCTGACTTGCGTATTCTAATTCTTTTTTAAATAATAGTAAAACTGCATTTAATCAACTTGAATCTTTTTGTGAAATATCAAATCTAGTTGTATCAATAAATTTAATTACAAAATCTAAATATTGATCATCAGTTAATTGTTTCATATAAACTGAATTAATTCATTTCATTTTAACCATATCAAAAGTAGAAGGAGATTTACTAAAACGTTTCTCATCAAATATTTCTATTAATTCTTCTTTTGATAATATTTCTTTTTCACCTTTTGGAGATCAACCCAATAAAGCTATATAGTTAAACATCGCTTGAGGTAGATAACCTTGATTTTTGTATTGTTCTATAAAGAATAAAGCATTACCGCTTCTTTTTGATAGTTTTTTACCAGTTGAATCAACAATTAATGTTAAATGACCAAATGTTGGATAATCTCAATTAAATGCATCATAAATCATCATTTGACGAGGTGTGTTTGAAATATGTTCTTCTCCTCTTAAAACGTGAGTAATTTGCATATCATAATCATCAACAACAACAGCAAAATTATAAGTAGCTATTCCATTACTTTTAACAATTACAAAATCTCCTAGATCTTTTGATTCAAAACTAACTTGACCTCTTACCATATCATTGATTGTTCAAGTTTTATTTTCAGGAACTTTGAAACGAATTGAGAATTCTTTTTTATCATCTAAATTCTTTTTGATTTCTTCATCAGATAAGTTTAAACATTTTTGAGAATATTTAGTAGCTACAATTCCTTGTGCTGTTTGTTGTTCGTAATCTTTTTCTAATTCTTCACTAGTACAGAAACATTTATAAGCTAGTTTTTTATCAATTAATTGGTTAGCTAATTCTCTATATCTATCAAATTTTTCAGATTGCATATATTTTCCATATTTTGCATCTCCTGGATTAAAAATAGATTCATCAGGAATAATACCTAATCAATTTAAATTTTCAAATTGTGATTCAATTGCATTTTCAACATTTCTAGCTAGATCAGTATCTTCTATTCTTACAATAAAACTACCGTTGTAATGTTTAGCAAATAAATAGTCCATTAAAGCAGTTCTGGTGTTTCCAATATGTAAAAAACCAGTTGGTGATGGTGCGTAACGTAATCTATATGACATATAAAAATCTCCTTTATAATCGTATAGATTATAATACCAAATTTAAAATTAACAATAAAGTTTGATTTTTAGTAGATAAAAATAACATTTTTTCACCCTTCATATAGGTATTAGAAGAAAATAAAAAAAATTTACCTAATTTTAATAAAATAAATAAAATTTTAGATAAAAGTATAAATATTAGTTATTTTTCTGTAATCCAATTAGTGTTTTTAACTTTTTAAAATATTCAATTTCAGCTTTTGCTAATTCTAGTTTATGATTTAATATTTTCTTTTTTTTGCATAAGTCTTTTTCATCAATTAATTCTTTTTTTATTAGAAGTCATGATTATTATCAGTTTATTAATTAAAAATATCCTAATCACGAAATTTAGTTATTAATAAGGATTTAAGTTATTTAAATACTAATAATAGAAAACAAAAATAGTCTTGCGACTATTAATTATTTATTACAATTTGATCTTGGATTATCAATTTTTTTAAGAATTAATGCTATTAATATAATAACTCCACCAATTACTGACACAAAATTCTGAATTAATCCCATACCAAATGCGCTACATAAGATCTGAGGTGTAAGGCGTTCTTTTTTAAGAGTTGATAATGCAATTATAGATAAAACAAATTGACCTATATATAATGCAGCTCTTAAACCTATATCCATAAAGAAATAAATTAAATCAGGAATAAAACGTCTTGAATTAACAAAATATCCATATAATTGAAGTGCTGTCAATGTCGATCAAATGATTGAACCAATAAGTAAAAACACAAGTCCAACAATCATTATTGCTTTATAGTTAAGCATTTTACATTTCTTAAATGAAAGATTAAATTCATTTATTTTTGTATTATTAACTTGAATTTCTTTTACTTGCTCAACTTTTTTTACAGGTTTATTTTCAACTTGTACATTAACTGGTTGAATATTTTCTTGATTATTTGAATCTAATTTATTCGTATTGTTATTAGCATTGATACTGTTTGCACCAATTAATAATAAAATTCCACCAATAATTGTTCCGAATATTAAATTAAAGATACCTGCTGTTATAACTAATCCTTTTTTAGAACTTGTCGATGGTATTAAACATAAAATTGAAAGTACTAATGATGAAATGTTTAATGTTCAAGTTAGAAATAGTAAAATTTTAAGTCTATTATCTGAAAATCATCAGAAAAGTGTACTAAATCCTAATAAATTAATAGTTCAAAAAACAAATGCTGTAAATCCAGTAATTAACGAAAGTATAGCTCCACCTAAAATCAGATTTTTGTTATCTTGATTTGTATTCATTTATAAATTTTCCTTTCTAAATAAAATAGTCCATTTTTTATTCTATTGCAAAAAAAAAAAAAAAATAAAAGACCTAAATTGCACATGATGCATAATTAATAGAAAAAATATAAAATATTTGTTATAAAATACTTTAATGATAAGGAGTATGAAAATGAAAGTATTAGTTTTACTAGAGTCACCATCAAAAATTGAAAAAATTAAGCACTATTTAGAAGAAGGTTTTAAAGAAAATGAATATACAGTTCTAGCTAGTGGTGGGCATATTTCAAAAATCGCTGATAAAGGAACATGAGGATTAGGAATTGATCTAGAAACAATGCAACCTCAATTTACAGTTGAAAAAACAAGAGCAAAAATAGTTAGTCAAATTAAAAAAGAAGGTAAAAATGCTGATTTAATAGTTTTAGCTTCCGATCCAGATCGAGAAGGAGAAGCTATTGCTTGACACTTAGCTAGTTTGTTTGATAATAAGAAAAAAGAAATTAAACGTGCCACATTTAACGAAATTACAAAAGATGCAGTTATTGAAGCTTTCAATAATTTAAGAGATATTGATATGAATCTAGTTCAAGCTCAATTTGCAAGACAAATGCTAGATAAAATTATCGGTTATCTTGTTTCAAAATCATTACAAAAATCAACTGGTTTAATGAGTGCAGGACGTGTTCAAACTCCAGCATTAAACATTTTAACTACACGTGATGAAATCATAAAACAATTTAAAGAAGTTCTATATAAAAAGATTTTTGTAATTGATAATAAAAATAATATTAATTTAAATTTAACAAAAGACAAAAATAATAAAACTGTAAACACTGAAAAAACTTACTATATAAGTGAAAATCAATCAAAAGAAATTATCGATCAATTATCTGAAGTTTATAAATGTAGCGATTATAAATCTACAGCTTTTGAAACTAGAAGTTTTAAACCTTACTCAACTGCAGGATTATTACAAGATGGATTTAGTAAATTGAAATTAAGTGCTGGTCAAATTACAGTAGCTGCTCAAAAATTGTATGAATCAGGTTATATTACTTATATTCGTACAGATTCAGTAAAATATTCAGATCAATTTATCAAAGATGCTAAAGAATATATTTCTAAAAATTATTCAGAGAATTTATTTAAAGAACATATTGTAGGTAAAAAAGATCTAAACAGTCAAGAAGCTCACGAATCAATTAGACCAACTGATATTTCAATGACTCCTGAAAAAGCAATTTTAGAAATTGAAGATAAAACTCAACAAAGAGTTTATAGTTTAATTTGATGAAACTCTATTAAGTCATTAATGAAAGGTCCTAGCGGATTTAATCATAGATGAACATTTAAAAATGAAGGTTATGAATTCAAACAATCATGACAAGAGGTTTTAGATCTAGGTTATCAAGCAATTAAACACTCATCAAGTGATGAAAACGTTGAAATAACTGAAGATGACGAAATTGAAGAAATTTCAAATCAAAAACCAAGTTTTGAATTTAAACAAGGATTTGAACTAAACATTTCAAAAGATTACATTAAAGTTGAAGATTCAAAAACTAATCCACCTAAAATGTTTAACCAAGCAAGTTTAATTAAAGAATTGAAAAACTTAGGAATAGGAAGACCTTCAACATATAACCCAATTTTAACTAAATTAAAAGATCGTCAATACGTAGAATATCCTAAATCAAAACCTATAGTAGTTACTGATAAAGGTTATGAAGCAAATCAATTTTTATACAATCAATATCAAGACTTTTTCAACCTAAACTATACTGCTGATATGGAATATAAATTAGATAAAATTAGTGAAGGATCATTTAACTATGTTAGTTGATTGAAAGATATTTATCATGCATTAGATAAAAAAGTAAAAGAAGATGTTTCTCAAGCTCAAACTGATATTTTATGTCCAAGATGTAAAGAAGCTAATTTAGTATATATCAAATCTAAATTTAATAGAGGAAGAGGATGTTCTAATTTCACTACTACAGGTTGTGGATATAGAGAATATGAACAACCTGATGGAACTTGAAAAGAATATGTTCCTGCTCCAAAAGATGATAAAAACAACGATGAAAACTAATCTTTTTTAAGAAAATAAAAATGTTGTAAGAAGAAATCTGCATATCAAATGCTAGCACAAGAAAAAAGAACAAGAAGCTCGCTCTTTATATAATATAGATGACTCATTTAAAAAAATAATTATAACTTTTGATAATTCAATACCTAAATATGATCAAAAAGGTGTATTGTACATAGGTTGAGAGATTTTTTATTAGATGGATCATTTATTGATTCTGAAGTTTAATATATAAACAAAAAATAGCATTTTTATTATCAAAATTTCTTTGGAATTTTATTTCAATCTACATCGTTGTCTCGTTCAATAAAATCATTGAAGCTAGAGCAATTATCAACATTTCAATTAGATATATCTTGATCAAAAAACTCAGATTTATAAAGCATATTGTTCATATTTTCAACATTTGAAACATCTCAAGCAATGTATTTATTATTTCCAACATTAACTTCTTTTGTTGAAATATCTTGATTAAAAATTGTAGAAAGTTCTACAGATAAAAAACCTTCTTTAGAACCTGAAAACATATGACTCATATCAGTTACTTTTGAAGTGTTTCAGTTACCTATGTTTTTATCAAACCTATTGCATTTATAAAACATACTACTCATTTTGGTTACATTAGAGGTATCTCAAGCAATGTATTTATTATTTCCAACATTAACTTCTTTTGTTGAAATATCTTGATTAAAATAAGAACCAACTTTACTAAAAATAGAAGTATAAAACATATGACTCATATCAGTTACATTTGAAGTGTTTCAGTTACCTATATTTTGGTTAAATTGGCTAGCTTTAGAAAACATATGACTCATATCAGTTACTTTTGAAACATCTCAAGCAACATATTTCTTACTACCGACATCAACTTCTTTTGTTGAAATATCTTGATTAAATGGAGAACCGTCACTTCACATTGAACCAAACATCCATTTCATATCTGTTACCTTAGAAGTATTTCAATTAGATATATCTTTATCAAAATTTAATGATTCATGAAACATATAACTCATATCAGTTACATTTGAAACATCTCAAGCAATGTATTTATTATTTCCAACATTAACTTCTTTTGTTGAAATATCTGTGTTAAATTTAGAAAATGCAAAAGTAGCTGCCATACTAATAATGTTTGAAGTGTCTCAGTAAGCAAGATCTTCTATTTCATCACCTACGCAAAATGCAAAAGAAGCATCTAAACTTTCTATTCTGTGTGGTAAATTTTTTGGCACCTTTTTCAATGGTCTTGTTTTCAGTCCATTATCTTCCATATATTTAAACAATTCATTATTTGCTAAAATGCGGTAAATAAACCATTTCTAGGAGAAACAACATAACCAATTTCGGTAACTTCTTCAAATGAATTATCTTTAAATTTTGTTTGAAAATCATTAAATTTTCCAAAAGGCAACTCAATTATTTGATCTTTATATTTAATTTTAAAAATTTTATCTTTATGTGTAATTATATATTTACTTCAAGTTTCATTGTCTAAATTCTCATCACCTTTAAATATTGAAATACTTACATTATGCATCTTTAATCTTCTGATTACAGATTTCAATAATATATCATTCGTTAATTTTAACTCTTCACTTATTGTTTCTTCATTAGCCAAGTTAGGTAAAACCTCTTTAACATCAATAAATCTATCTTTAAACTCATAATCTCAAATGTGTTTTATTTTATTGATAATTTTTTCTTCCTGATCAATGATAGAAAAAACAATATCGACATGTCCTTTATAAGTATTATCACCAACTTTAGGTCTAACGGTAACTTTATCTTGTTGAATATTATCTAATTCTATCTTATCAAGATCAAGATCAGGATTTTTTTCTTTTATTAAGTTTAATAAAACATCATGAATTTTATCGGATTTATCAATTTCTCCTAAGTTAAGTTCTTTAATTACTGTAGATAAATCAATTTTTTTAGATTTGTTATGCCATATACCAATTCCAGCACCAACTGCAGCAGTGGACACAACAGTTGTTCCTGCTATTATATAGATAAGTTTCTTTGATAATTTCACTATTTTCACTCCTTTTTAAAGGTATATTCATTGTTGAATTGATTTTAATTCTAAAAAAATAAAAACTCTCCATCTTACAACATTTTTTCTATACAGCAAACGGCATAACTCCACCAATACATATTAATATAATACTCATTACAAATAGACATCCAATTATTGGCATAATACCTTTTAGATATCTTGTATAACTCATTCTTGAAATTGCAACAGCACCCATAACAACTCCACTTGTAGGAGTAATTAAATTAACTAATCCTGATGCAAATTGAAATGCAGTAATTGCTCCAACACTAGCGTGTGGATCTAATTGAACTCCTTGTTTATCTAATAATGATTTAGTTAATAATGGGAATATTGCAGTAGCAAATCCTGTTGTTGAAGGAATTAAAAATGATAAAGGAATAAATATTATAAATAACACTAATGATTTTAAAATGCTATTTTCTATTCCACCAATAGAACTACTAATTCCTGAAACAAATAATGATTGAAGATTTGTTTCGGATAATATAACTCCAATTCCAGCGGCTGTTCCAATAATTAATGATACTGATAAAATATCGCAAGCTCCTTTAAATCAAGTATCAATAAATTTAGTTTCACCCATTCAGTTAACAAATCCTAAAACAATAGAAGCTAACAAGAAAATCATCGCAGCAACTGATAAATCAGTTGCATTTCCTCATCCTGGAATTGTTGAAGCTAAATAAGGTAAATGTCTTCTTAATCAATTAGCTTGATCTTCCATTACTGTTGTATTAAATATTTTGTCTCAACCTATTAAATAAACAATCATAATGATAAAAGTTATTGCAAATAAAATTAATGAAGTTTTCTTTCTTCAATCTAATTTTATTGTTTCAACTGTACTTCCTAAGAAGAATTCTTTATCACCGTGTAAAGTTGAAAAAGTAACTGATCTAGATGGATTATTTTTAACTCTTATTGCATACATCATAGTAAACACTATTACAAACGAAGTAAAAATAAATCAACATAAAATACGTCATACTAAACCATTACCTACAGTCATTTTGTCTGCATTTTCAGGTAATTGACTATTAATAGCATCAATAACAACTGGTACTAAGAATGGATTAACTGTAGAAGCTAATACTCCAACTCCTGCTCCAATCATAATGATTAAAACACCAGTAAACACATCAAAACCAGCCATAAGCATTAAAGGAATACATATCATGTAAAATCCTAATGATTCTTCGGCCATTCCTTCAACTGAACCAAATATTGAAAAGAATGTCATTAAAGGAACTATCGCTCAAACTTCTTTTCCTTTTAATTTAGTAACAATAGCTTGTGAAAAACCTTCTAACGCTTTTGTTTGAACTAATATAAATATAAATGCTCCAATACATAAAACGAAAATAATAACATCAGTTTTATCTATAAATCCTTTAATTGGTGCATAGAATCAATCAGCTATACCAATTGGAGAAATTAAAGCTTTTCCTGTAAAATTTGCTACTCCATTAAATCCTATTAAGTATTCAGAGCCGTTAGCTTTATTAACTCAACCACTTATTTCTTTTGTTCATCCTTGACCTAAATTTGTTTCAAGAAATTCAAATCAAGTTTGAGTGTTACCTGGAACAACTCCAGGATGTTCTTTATCTCATAATTCATATATAGGTTTTAAAACATTGTGATTTTTTCAATCATTAAAAGCGATATTATTGTTAACTTCTGTTTTAACACCAGCTCAATGTAATATTCAAGACGATAACATTAAAATACCCATTATTAAAAGTAAAATACTAAAAGATGAGATCATTTTTAAATGACGTCTTTTTTTATTTTTCTTTTGATTAAAATCCCCATTTTGTGCAGAACAATGCATCTCAGTTTGATTATTCATCTTTTTCTCCTTTCTAGAACTGATACATTTTATATTTTTTAATTATACTAATTTTTTTAATTTATATGAACTTAATTAAAGAAAATCTACTATAAATAAACCACAAATATAGTAAATAAAAAAGATATGAATAAATTCATATCTTAAATTTAATTATTATTTTCTTCAGGTTCTTCATTAGAATCTATAACCGCAAATGCAAGTTCCGGTTTTTTAAAAGTAGGTATTTTATCAACAGTTAGTTGACTTCCTGTTGCAAATTTAAGGAATGTATGAAGTGTCACGACTCCTTCTTCAGGCTCATTATATGCTTCATTGACTTTATCAACATTTCAGTTAGATACGTTATGATTGAAAGATTTTGCATTTGAAAATACAGCATTCATTTGACTTACATTTGAAGTATCTCAAGCATTATATTTAGTACCATCTGGTTTTCTTATTTCTTTTGTTGAAATATCTTGATTAAAGTTTATAGCATTTTCAAACATTCCATCAAGTGCTATAACTTTATTTAGATTTCAATTTATTATATTTCCATTAAATGATTCTGCACTATGAAATGCTGCAATCATATTTGAAACATTTGACGTATCTCAATTATCTAAATCCTGATCAAAACTTTTAGCACCGAAAAACAAGGCTGTAATGTCTTCTACTTTAGAAACGTTTCAGTGATTTAAAGGTTTATTAAAAGATGATGCATTATAAAACATACCAAATAAAGTTTTTGCATTTGATGTGTCTCAATTATTTAATTCCTGATCAAAATTTGTTGCATCTTGGAAAACAAGACGGAAATAGTCGAAATTTGAAGTATCTCAATTTTCGATACCTTTAATTTCTTTATTTTTATTTCCTTTAAAAACTTCGTTTAAACCATTAATGAATCATGCAAATTCTTTTGGAACTTCTTTTACAGTTTCTTTCATAGGATGTGGGCTAATAATATAATCTTTTTTAAATCCATCTTCTAAAATGGTAGTGTTTCATCCCATATCTAAACAGATAGTTTCATCTTCATTATATGTAGGTTCTTTTGATAGTGGCATAAATTCACCAAATTGAAGATTGATTTTTTCATTTTTATATATGACATCAAGATCCTCTTCATTTCCAATGGTTGTGTCTAAAAAAGATGTAAACTCAAACGAAACTTCATCTGCATCTTTTTGTCTTAATCTTTTATTTAATTCTTTAATCAAATTTTTATAATAAATAGGACGAAGTAATTTTCCAAAGAATGCTTCATTTCAAATCGAATGTACTATTTGTATATTTTCTTTTATTGTTAAAACTTTTACTTCAACATGACCAGTATACATCTCAGATTTAACAACTTTGATAGTTGCTTTATCATTGTTTACGTTTACTTGAAGATCCTCTTTTAAGATCTTTAATATTATTGTTTTTTAAAAAGCATCTATGATAGTATCTGGGTTTTTATCTTCAAGTCCTTTAAGTTTTAGATTTAAATTTTGTATATTACTGATATCTATTTTATTGGTCTTATTGTTTTTATTTTGATTAACAACTGCTATAGCCCCTACAGTTGTACCCCCCCCGCAAGAGCTAATAAGCTAGTAATTGTAATTAATTTAGTTCTTTTTTTCATATGTGCTTCACCTCTGTTTACAATTATTATAAAACTTTTTCTCTTTTTAAAATCATGCAATACAATATATATAAACTTTAATAAATAAAAATGTGTCTTTTAGACACATTAAACTCCTTTAGAATTTAGTTTTTGTTGTAATTCTTTATAATCAGGAATATATAAACTTAGAAATCTTCAAAAATCTTTAGAATGGTTCGGATGAACAATATGAGTTAATTCGTGAACAATTACATAATCAATAATATCGGGTGTAAAATGTAATAATTTAGTGTTATAAACTATGTTTTTTAATTTAGTATTACAATAACCTCATTTTGATTTTAAAGTTTTAACTGAAACATTATTGAACTGAATATTCATTTTTTCAGCTCACATAATCGTTCTATTTATAAATCAATTTTTATATTCTTTAGCTAATAAATTATAGATTTTATCTAACTGTATTTGATTATCAAAATAATTTTTCATAACGATTTTATTATTAATAATTTTAGAATGAACATTTTCATTTAAAAGTTCAATTTCAATTTGATTTTCAAATATTTTAATTCAAGGTTTAGAACTATAAAAATCATAAACTCTTAAATACTCATAGTTATTTTGTACTTTAATTAGTTTTGAAATATGTTTGTAGATAAATTGTTCGATTAAATAAATTGGAGTATTAAAAGGAGCACTCACTGTAATTTGATTATTAGTTAATTTTAAAATCATATTCTTTTGATTTTTATAAACAACATAATAAGTTATGTTGTTTTTTTGATAACTTAATTGGTGTTTTTCTTTTATCATTACACATTAAATTTGAAAAAGCACACATCACCATCTTGCATGATATATGTTTTTCCTTCTAGTCTCATTTTTCCGGCTTCTTTAACAGCTTTTTCACTACCTAATTCAAATAAATCATTTATTGAATAAATATCAGCTTTAATAAATCCTCTTTCAAAATCAGTATGAATTACTCCTGCACATTTAGGAGCGTTTCAACCTTTTTTAAATTGTCAACTTCTTGCTTCTTGAGGTCCAGCTGTAAAATAAGTTTGTAGTCCTAAAGTGTTATAAGCTGCTTGAATTAATTGATCTAATCCAGATTGAGTTACACCTAAATCTTTTAAAAATTCTTCTTTTTCTTCAATTGAAGCTTCAGATAAATCTTCTTCAATTTTTGCGCAAATTTTAACAACTCTAGAATCAGAAGATTTGGCAAATTCTCTTACTTGTTTAACATAGTCATTATCTTCTAATAACTCATCATCATTAACGTTACATACATAAATAATTGGTTTAGCAGTTAATAGTTGATAACCTTTTAAAAGTTTTTCATCATCTTCATTTAATTCTAAAGTATTTAACATTTTATTTTGATCTAAACACTCTAATAATCTTGCTAATAAATCAGCTTCAGCTTTAACAGTTTTATCTCCACTTCTTAATTTAGGAGCTAATTTATCTATACGTTTTTTAATTGATGCTTCATCAGCTAACATTAACTCTAAATTAATAATTTCAATATCTCTAACTGGATCAACATTTCCTTCAACATGAGTGATATCTTTATTTTCAAAACATCTAACAACTTCACAAATTGCATCAGTTTCTCTAATGTTTGCTAAAAAAGCATTTCCTAATCCTTCACCTTTACTTGCTCCAGCAATTAGTCCTGCAATATCAACAAATTCAATTGTTGTTGATATTTTCTTTTTAGAACTAAAAATTTCTTGTAATTTATCTAATCTAAAATCAGGAACTTCAACAACTCCTACATTTGGTTCAATAGTTGCAAATGGATAATTTGCAGCTTCTACTTTTGAATTTGTAATTGCATTAAATAATGTTGATTTACCTACATTTGGTAATCCTACGATTCCTACTTTTAATCCCATATTTATCCTTTCTTAATGATATTTTTTAATTGTTTTTGTAATGTGTCACGTGATAATTCAATAAATAAATCAAACTTATCACAACTTCTAAATTTATATTTAGCTCCAATTCTAATTAGTTCTCATCTAACAGTTTTACTTGGATGAGTTTTTTTTAATTCAATAAAATCGCCAATTTCTAAATCTAAATAGTTCATATTATTTACTTTCTTTTTTAATTTGTGAGTATTTTCTAGGATAAATAGAACTAGTTCGAGCTACTTTTTTATAAAATAAATTAACTCTAATTCCAAATCCTGTATCTGATATTTCTTGAGTATTAACTAATTCTAATCCCATCTTTTTATCTTTATTTTTTAGATCTTCAATTTCTTGATAAGCTCGAGGTCCTTTTAATAAAATATATGTTCCATCAACTTTTAATAATTGAACACCAATTTCTAAAATAATATCTAAATAAGCAACAGCACGACTTACAATAATATCAAATTTTTCTTTATATAAATCAGTTAATTCTTCAGCACGCTTATTTAAAATTTCAACATCTTTTAAACCTAATTGGTCAACTACTAATTTTAAAAAGTTAACTTTTTTATTATTAGATTCAATCAATGTTAATTTAATATCGGGGAAAAATATTTTTAAAACAATTCCAGGAAGCCCTGGTCCTGTTCCGATATCTGCTATTTTTTGATTAGTTATTTTATGTTGTTCAACAAATAATAAAGAATCTAAAAAATGCTTTTCAAATACTTCATCTAATTGAGTTATTCTAGTTAGATTGTATTTTTTATTTTCTCTTTCTAATAATTCGTAATATAAGTTTAGTTTAGTTTTAATTTCATCAGTTATAGTAAAGTTTTTATAATTATCAAATATAGATCAATTATTGAACATTAAAATAAATTAGGTTTAGCCTTAACAAAATAAACAACTCCACTATAAACACTGAAAAATGTAGCAATATACATAGGTATTAAAACTAATTGATTTTGTCAACTAAATTCTGTTCAATTGTTAAATTTAGTATTTATGAAAAATAAAATACTTAATCCAATCATTTGAAAAACTGTTTTTAATTTACCTGACATTCCCGCTGCTAAAGTAATGTTATTAGAACTTAAAATCATTCTTACAAAATCAACAATTGTATCTCTTAAAATTAATACAATAGTTATTCAAACAGGTAATATGTTAAATGCAGCAAATAAAATTAATGCACAGTTAACTAATAACTTATCAGCAATAGGGTCAAAAAACTTACCAAATTTAGTTACTAAATTATATTTTCTAGCGTATCATCCATCAATAAAATCAGTAATTGAAGCAATAATAAATATCGCTCCAGAAACTGAAAATAAAATTCTAGAAAGATCTTTATCTATTGATGAAATATAATGATCAACTAATAATAAAACTAAGATTATTGGTACTAAAGCTATTCTGATCATAGTTAGAATATTTGGTATGTTAATATTGTTTTTTTTCATATAAATTCCTCACAATTTAAATTCATTTTATCACACTTAAATTTTAGAAAAAATAGAAACATTTTTATCATAAAATGCTATTTATTAATAATAATAAATTAAATCAATAATTAAAATAAAAAAATATCTAATTTAAGATGAAATTGCTTTCACAAAAATAGATATTTAAACTAATTAAATATGAGAATTTTTAAGAATAGTGTTTACTCTACTATATACTACTAAGAATATAATGTAGTTAACTGTTAATTTTAATATAGTGAATCCAAAAGTAATAACTGTAGTTCCTGGTATGCTTTGTTTTGGAGTACCATATAACTTAAGAATAAATGTATAGTTAGTAATACCTGCTAAAGCCGAACCAAGTGCTATTGCTAATAAACTTGCTAATATTATTCATTTAGCTTCATGATTCGAATATTTTTCATACTTATTAGAAATAAAGTAAAATCTTTTAACTGCAAATATTATAGTTGAAAAAGCAACTATTGAACCAAAGTCAACAAATGTTAAAGAAAGAAGTCCTATAGGTTCACTTAAACCAAATGCGAATCTTAATCAGATAGATGACAAAGTAAATATCGCTGTTCAAAAGAAGTTAGTTGCAATTGCTGCTACTGCAAAAACTCAAAGGTTTAATTCAAGAACTAAAAAGCTTTGAATTCTAACTATTCCCATAACATATTTTGAGAATAATACACACACTATTTCAATTGATAATAGAATAGAAAGAGTTGCTATTCTAGTGCTTGATGGCATGAAATATTCTTTTCAAATTTTAGATCAATTTTGTTTTGTAATAAATGCTAAATCCGGTTTATTTAGTAATTCTTGCTGTTGTACTGTCATTTAAAGTCACCTGCATTCTTATTCTTTGTCTTTCTTGAATATATCAAATAATATATACAAAAACAATACTTAGAACTGAAAGTAAAATAAATAGTCAACCTTGACCTTTTCCAGAGTTAAATCAAGTTTCATTTCCATAAAGTACTTCATCAGGAACAATAAAAGTAAATAATCCCATAGAAGTAAATAATACAATAGCAATTGTTGAAAAAATTCCTATAACAACAAATCCTTTACGTTTTTCAACTTCAACTTTATTTGTTTTTCTGTTTCATAATCCTGCAATAATAACAGAAGTCATAATAGCAAATGAGAAACATGAACAAGCTGATGAGAAAACTTGAATTAAGTTAGCTATTTGTTCTCCTACATCAAATGATTTAGCAGGAACAATAGAATTATAAGTTTCTTTTAAAGAAATGTTTGAAAATGCACTAGCACATGTAAATGCCACATGGAAAACAATTGTTACGATATTTATTTTGATTGCTATTTTTCTAATTTTTACTTTTTCGTCATGAATATTATCAATTTCTGAAACTTGAACTTTATCAGCAAGATCTGATTCTAATCCAATAACTGAAATATATGAATATCCAGCAATTCCTAACCAACAAATTAAAGTAGTAATTATAGCAACTAAAACATTGGCTGCAGTTGAGTCTTTAACTTGTCCACCATTAAATAATCTTTTTAATAATTCGGCAATTGAACCATCAGTTGAACCTAAGAATAATGAAACTGCCATAAGAACATAAAATATAGAAACAAATACCATTCCAAATAATAATGCTTTTGGAACTACATCTTTATGTTTTGCTCTTTTTTGAGCATTACAAATATAAACAAATCCATCAAATGCAAATAGAATTCCACCAAATCCTCTAAAGAATGATAACGGTTCAAAACTATCAATAGATCAAGTTTCAGGTGTTCCATTTCCAAATGTTCCGTCTTTTATTCCAAAGATAGCTACAATAACAAATCCTGAAATTAAAGCTACAACTAATGGAATAAATTTAATTACTGTTCCAATAGCGATAATTCTACGTGAAGTATGTAAACTTGAAACAGTTAAAATTGTAGTTGAAATAATAATAAAGATTCCTACTAATAAAAATATTAATCAATAAACATAACCAGGAAGTGAGAAGTTAGCTATTTTCAATGCAAATCCTATCATTGCAGTTGAAAACACACTCATCATAACTGGAGCATATACATAAGTTTGGAAAATTGAAAAAAACGATCCAATTTTGCGGTTCATAAATTTTTGAGCTCAAACACTTATTGTTCCACTTCCTTGTTTATTTGTTGAAGATGAGATTTCTAAAAATAAATAAACAACGGCCACACAAGCAATACCAACAACTAATCATAAAATAATAGCGATAATTGGGTTGTGAGTAGCTTCTAAAATTAGTTTATTTTTAATATAGATACCTGCACCAATAACAGTACCAACAACCATGGCAAACAAAGTAAGAAACTCAAACAGTTTTCCTTTATTTTTCATTGTAAATAACCTTTCTATGTAAATAAAATATATAAGTATAATTTTATATTAATAATCTTTATTTTTTATTATTTCTTAGAAACTATTATTTATAACCAACTTTTGAAAATATTTTTATAAGTAAATTTAAATAATTCAGCTAATATTCAAGCAAAGATTTCTAATCCAAATAATATCAAGAATCATCAATTAAAATTACTTTTTCCTAAATTGAAATTAAATAAATCTCCTGTATTAAGATCAGCAAAAATAATCATAAATGGTAAACAAGCAAAGAATAACATTCCAATAACCATTTCTTTTGAAGGAATAGATTGAATAAATGAAATTAACTCAGTTCTATAAACTAGAATAATTACAATATGAGTTAGAATTGATTCTAAAAAGTATGCAGTTTGGAATTGATGAATAGCATCCATGTTTTGACCTTTAACATCAAAAGCAAAATATAAAATAAAGAAGTTTATAAAGCTTATTATCGTTTGAACTAATCCATTAATAATACCAAATGGAATAATCGTTTTAATATTTCACTTTTTAGGTTTTTTAATACTTATTTGATCAACATTATCAAAAACAAATATTAAGTTAGCAAAATCAAAAATTAAGTTTTGAATTAAAAGTTGAATTGGTGACATTGCTTCAAATTTTAATCACATTGTTGATATTAATAAAGTTAGCATAATACCAAAATTTGAAGCTACGGTAATTTTTATATATTTAACTGCATTAGCAAAAGTTTGACGACCTTTAACAAAAGCATTTTCTAAAACGTTTAAATCTTTTTCTAATAAAATAACATCAGCACAAGATTTAGCTAGTGGTGTTGCATTGTTAACTGAAATTCCAACATCAGCTTTTTTTAATGCAATTGCATCATTTACTCCATCACCTAAATAAGCTACAACATTTTCTTTTTTTAAACTATGAATAATTTGAGCTTTTTCGAAAGGTGAGAGTTTATAAAAAATGTTTACAGTTCTTGTTAGTTCATCTATTTGAGAAGAATTAAGTTTATCTAATATTTCTCCTGCTACTAATTTAGAAGATTTAATACCAATTTTATCGGCAATATGTTTTGTTGTATTTTTATTATCACCAGTTAAAACTTTTATATCAACACCATATTTTTTAAATGTTTCAATCGCTTGTTCAACTTCAGGTTTAACAACATCTTCAAACATAGCCATACCTTGATAAACTAAATCATTTGTTTGAATTTGATCTGTTATTTTAGTAGCAATTAAAATAACTCTATAACCTTTTTCTGATCAATTATTTGCTTGTTTTATGATTTTATTTTTAATTTCATCATTCATTTCGACAACTTTTTTATCATTAACAAATGATATTATTTCTAACATTTCTTCAACACTACCTTTAGTGATTTGAATGTTTTGTTTTGAATCATTAATCAATACTGAATTTATTCTAGTTTCATGACTAAATTGTTGTTCATCTAATAATTTAATTTTTGTTAGATCAACGTTTAAATTAGCATTAACAATTGCTTTATCAATATTATTAAATAAGTTTCTTTGGAAATATGCATTGTAGTATAGGTATTGTTTTAATAACTCACTAGATTGATTATTTAAATCTTTATAGTCATTTAAATTAATATTTTCTAAAGTTAAAGTTCCTGTTTTATCAGTTGCAACAACATTAACCGAACCCATATTTTGAATAACAGATAGTTTTTTAATAACTACTTTTTCTTTAGATAATTTTTTACTTCCTAATTTTAAGTTTGATGAGATAATTGCAGGTAATGCTTCTGGAGTTAATGAAACTGCGATTGAAAGACCAAATATTATTGCTGAACTATAATTTGAAAAATCATTTCTAATTAATGAAATTAATGTAATAATTGGAACTAAAGTTAGAATAGAAAAAACTAAGATCTTAGTAACTTTTGACATTGATTTTTCATAATCACTAACACTTTCTTCTTCAGCACTTTGTAATAATGAATTAGAATAATTATTCTCACTAACATTTATAACAACAGCTAAACAAGATCCAGATACTATAGTTGTTTCTTTAAATAAGATATTTTCTAGCTCTATTAAATTTTTATTTTTATTATTAATATCTTTTTTAATTGGATTATTTTCTCCTGTTAAAGTTGATTGATCAACATATAAATTATCATTTCAAATAATTCTACAATCACTAGGAACAATATCACCTTGGTTTAATAAAACTACATCTCCAATAGTTAGTTTAGATTGCTCTAGTTCTATTAGATCTGGTTTAACATTATCGAAATTTAATTCCTTAATATTTGTGATTTTTTTATTTAAAACTAAAAAGTGATTTTCTATCATTTTATTTAGTTCTAAATTAGTTTGATAAGCTCTATATTCTTGAATAAAATCAACAGTACTTGCTAGAAATATCATAAAGATAATCATAATAGCAGATATTAAAGTTATCGCGTTTCTATCAACAAAAGTAAAAATAGCAAATTCAATAATACCAATTATTCATAACAAAATAGAAAATGGTTCAACAAGAGATTCAAGCATTTTTTTAATAATTGGAAATTTCTTAACAACTATATAATTGTTTTTAAATTTTGATGTATTTTGTTCTCTTTGTTTATCATCTAATCCAATTTGTGAATCTAATGTTTTTTCAATTTTATCTAATTTTGAATTTGAAAGATTTTTAACATATTCTTCATTTTTGTATTTTAATTGGTTATTATTTTTCTTATTTAATCTCAGCATACCTATCTCCTTTTCACTCTATATATTTTACCAATATAGAACATTAAGAGAAATAAAAAAATGGCTAGAAGCCATTTTATAATACTTTATTTGTTCATTTTTTCTTTTAGTGCTTTTGAAGCTTTGAATTTAGCTGTTTTGTGAGCTGGAACAATTACTTTTTCTTTTGTTAATGGGTTCATTGATTCTCTTTCTTTGACATCAACTAATTCAAATTTACCGAATTTGTAAACTAAAACTTCTCTTTCATTTACTAAGTGTTTACCAAAAACTATAAATGTTTTTTCAAAAACAGTTTTGATATCAACTTTAGTCATTTCTTTTAGTTCTTCAGATGCATATAGTTCTTCTAATAATTCACCTTTATGAATTTGAGGGTAGTGTTTTTTAGTGCTTCTTCTTGATTGAGATTTAACTCTAGTTTTTGCAATAACAACTGGAGCAACTTCTTCACTAATTTTTGTTTCAGATTTTGGTTTTTCTTCTTTTACAATAGGTTCTTCTATTATTTCTTCTTCAACTTCTTCATCTATAGAAGCCATTAAATCACTTGATTTTACTATAACTCTTTCTTCAACAATTGGAGTTTCTAAAATCATCATTTCAGGTTTTTCTTTGTTATCGCATGATTTGTTGTCACATGAATTTTCACATTCGCATTTGCAATCAACTTGTTCACATTTAGTAGTAGCTAATTTTTTGTAATATAAAATGTAAGAAATTAATGATGCAAATAAGAATGTAGGTAGTATTGAAACTGTACATATATTAGCAACAACATCAACTGATGCACTTCCTCATTTAATTGGAGTTGCTAGTATAAATGAGAAATTTGATATAGCTCATAAGAAGTTTGGTTCAAGTGAACCCATTTCTTGTGCATTAAATAATTTAACTAAAATTATAGCAATTAAAGAAGCTGCAAACAGACCTAAATATACTCTTGCAAGTGTTAAAAATAAAAGACAACTTTTGTCATTGCATGTTTTTTTCATACTTTATACTCCCTTTCTTCATCCCTTGGAAATAACATTATTATAGTATGTTTGGGGAATCTTATAATTAGTCCCTATCTAAATTATATTATTTTTAATTTTGTTTTCTTTTTTCCACACTAAAAAGTGTAGAATTTTCGGATATATTGATGTATAAACATTATTTTGTGATTTTATTTAACATTAAACTCTAATTTAATTAGCAAATTAAAAGGTGCTTTTGCACCTTTTAAAATATTATTAAGATTCGTTAATATCTTGAGGATATTGTTTTTTTAAGTAGAATAATAACATTTGAATATCAGCTGGATTTACTCCTGTAATTCTTGAAGCTTGTCCTATGTTTAAAGGTCTTATTTTTTCTAGTTTTTGTCTTGCTTCTGTTGCTAGATTTTCTACTTTATCATAGTTAATATCAGCTGGGATTTTTTTACGTTCTAATTTAATTAATTTTTGAACTTGTTCATATTCTTTTTTAACATAACCTTCAAACCTTGTTTCAATAACTATTGATTGAAGTTGGTTAGTTTTTAAGTTTTGTAATTTAGGAACAAATTCTACTAATTCATTAATATCAACTGTAGGAATTTTAATTAATTCATAACCACTATATCCATGTTGAATATTTGCTTGATTTTTTTCTTTTAAATTATTTGCTAGTTGTGATTTTGGTGTAAATCTAATTTCTTTTAACTCAGCAATTGCTTCATTAATTTGTTGTAGATATTGTTGGTATTCTTCTCATTCTTGATCTTTAATTAAACCGATTTGTCTACCATATTCTTTTAATCTAACTTCAGCATTATCATTTCTTAATATTAATCTATGTTCGGCACGACTTGTTAATAATCTATAAGGTTCTCAAACACCTTTATTAATTAGATCATCAATCATAACTCCAATATAAGCTTCATCTCTTCTTAAAATTAAAGGTTCTAATCCATCTATTTTTCTTGAAGCATTTATTCCTGCAATCAATCCTTGACTGGCTGCTTCTTCATATCCACTAGTTCCGTTAATTTGACCTGCAGTAAATAAGTTTTGAACATCTTTTAATTCTAAACTAGGTGATAATTGCATAGGATCTAAACAATCATATTCAATAGCATATGCTCAGTGTTTAACTTTTACATTTTCAAAACCAGGTAGTGATTTTAACATTGCTTCTTGAATTTCAATTGGCATAGAAGTTGAAAATCCTTGAATGTATCAAGTGTCACCATTTAATGTTTCAGGTTCAATAAATATTTGGTGAGTTTCTTTATCTTTGAATCTTACAATTTTATCTTCAAAACTTGGACAATATCTTGGACCAATTGATTCAACTGTACCTGAATACATTGCAGATTTTTCTAAATTATCTTCAATAATTTTTTTAGTTTCAGGAGTCGAGTGAATTAGATAGCATAACTCTTGTTGATCAAGTGGAGTGTATGAGTCTGTTGAAAAACTAAACGCTAATTTCATATCTGTTCCAGGTTCTTTAATAGCGTTGCTTAAATCTACTGAATCACGATAAACTCTAGCAGGAGTTCCTGTTTTAAAACGTAACAATTTAAGACCTAAATCTAATAATGATTTACTAATTCCTTTAGTTGTTTTTTCACTATTAGGACCAGCTTCGTATCTTTCTACACCTTTTAATATTTCAGATTTTAAATAAGTTCCAGTTGTAATAATCACTGCTTTACTTGTTAGAGTTGAACCATCATCAAAAACAACTCCACTAACAACTTTATCTTTAAATAATAAGCCTTCACAAGCTTTAGTTATTAAATCTAAATTCTTTTGAGATTTTACTTTATCTCTCATATATTCAGAATATTTATCTTTATCAGATTGAACTCTTAAAGCTCAAACACCAGGACCACGTGATGAGTTTAATAACTTAGTTTGTATTGCAGTAGCATCCGCTGCTTTAGCCATTTCTCCACCTAAAGCATCAATCTCTCTTACAACTATTCCTTTAGCAGGACCACCAATACTTGGGTTACATGGCATAGTAGCTATTTTGTCTTCATATAAATTAATTAAAGCAGTCTTTTTGTTTAATCTAGCACTCGCTAAAGCAGCTTCAACTCCAGCATGTCCTCCTCCAACTACAATAACATCATAATTTGTGTTCATAAACTCACCTCTTTTTACCTATTTAATAATATTACAAATATGTTAAAAATCAAATTATACCACTATATTATAAAAACTAAGCATGTTACTATTAATGTAATCTAAGGAGAAAGGTATGAATAAAGCTTTAATTATTGTTGATTATCAATACGACTTCGCTAGTCCTAGTGGTAGTTTATATGTAAAAGGAGCAGAAGAATTAAGTTCTAAAATAATAGAACTATCAAAAAACTTAAAACAACAAGGTTGGCATATTATTGCTTCTAAGGACTGACATCCTATAGATCATTATTCATTTAAACAATGACCTGTTCATTGTGTTGAAAATACAAAAGGATCTGAATTTTATTTTGATAGCAGTTATGTAGATTTAGTTATCAAAAAAGGTAATCAAAAAGATGTTGAAAGTTATAGTGTATTTTTTGATGATCTAACTAACTCAAATGGTTTAGATGAATATTTAAAACATCATAATATTACAAAACTAGAAATAGTTGGAGTAGCTACTGAAGTTTGTGTCAAAGCAACTTATGATGACGCTATAAAATTAGGTTATGATGCGCACATTAATTTAGAATATTGCAAAGGTTTTGAATAAGAAAAAAGTTTAGGGATCCCTAAACTTTTTTAACATTATTTTTTGTTGCTACGTTTTTTATAGAATGAATAACCAAAAGCAGACACTACTATTAATACAACAGCTGCTGAAGCTATACCGATAATAGTTTTTCTTGATGATTTTGATGGTTCAACAACAATTTTCATAGTTGCTGTTTCTTCTTTATTTTCCTCAGTTTTAAACACAGCTTTTATCACGTGTTCTTTTTTGTCTTTTGATTCTACGAAATTAAACTTAACAGTAGAATTTTCTATTGTTATTTCTTTATCATCAACTGTAACTGATTTTAAGTCTTTTGAATTAAAGTTTCATTCAGCACTACCTTGAATAATGTGTTTGTCTTTTTCTTTATTAATTTTAGAATTTTCATCTTTTAATTCAAATTTAGAATCTCTAACAAGTAAATAATCGAAACGTTTTTCTCATTTTGGAAGTTTACTATTTTCCATTTTTGATTCTTTAGCAAACTCGTATCTTGATGTCACATTTGCAATTCCAGCAGTATTTCAATTACTTAAGTCTTGGTTAAAAGCTTTAGCATTTCTAAACATAGCTGTCATTGATTCTACTTTTTCTGTGTTTCATGAAGATAAGTCTTGGTTAAATGTTTCAGCACCTGAAAACATATATGCTGTATTTTTAACATTAGAAATATTTCATTTACTTAAGTCTTGATTAAAAACAATTGCTTTAGTAAAAGAATTTTTCATATCTTTTACATTTGAAGTGTTTCATAAAGAAATGTCTTGGTTAAATAATGAAGCTTCTTCAAAAATATTACTCATGTCAGTTACATTTGAAGTGTTTCAAGTTGAAATATTTGAATTAAATGATTTAGCATTTTGAAAAATACCATCCATTTTTTGAACTGATTTTACATTTCATGAAGATAAGTCTTGATTAAATTTTTCAGCTGTAGCAAACATATATCCAATATCAGTTACTTTAGATAGTTCTCAAGAACCAATTGCTTTGTTAAATTTTTTTGCTTCTTTAAACATGCCTCTCATATTAGTTACATTAGAAGTTTTAAAATTACTAATATCTTGATCGAACTCATTAGCACGACAGAACATAAAACTCATATCAGTTACGTTTGAAGTATCAAATTTATCACCAAGAGAACTATTGAATTTTTCAGCTGTATCGAACATAGAACGCATAGTTGTAGCACTGGAAGTATCTCAATTTAAACTTTCGTTAAATGCTTTAGCTTCGAAAAAAACTTTTGAAAAATCAGTTACATTTGAAGTATTTCATTTATCAATACCTTTGATTGAATCTGCTTCAACACCTTCAAAAGCTGATACTAAACTTGTAATGTTTTCTGGTAATGTTTCAGGTACTTCAACTACTTTTGAGTTAAATTTTTCAATTTCAACAGTTCCATCACTATATTCAATTCATCCAATTTTTGTACATTTTTTGTTGTCTGAACTATATTCAGAAGCTTCTTCTTTTACTATTGTTCTTTCTGGATTTTCATTTTGGTTTAGTCTTAAACTCATTGTTTGATTATTACTGTTGTTCATTAAAAATGAACTAGCAACACCTACAGATGATAACATCATAACACCTGATAATATTGTTAATAATTTTTTCATATTTTTCTCTCTTTCTAAAAAATAGTCTCAAAATATTATTTTACTAGGGGGGGGGGGTAGTTTTTCAACATTTGGAACAAAATTTTGCTAAAAGTTAGCTATAAAATTGATATTTTTTACCAATAAGTATGTTCGAATTGATAATGAAATAATAAATATAGTATCTTTCGTAAAATCACTAACTCAAAAGGTTTAAATCAATATTCAAAACAACATAATATTACAAAACTGAAATAATGAAGTTTGTGTAAAAGCAACTTATGATGATCCTATAAAATTAGGTTATGATGCACATATTAATTTAGAATATTGCAAAGGTTTTGAATAAGAAAAAAGTTTAGGTATTCCTAAACTTTTTTAACATTATTTTTTGTTGTCACGTTTTTTGTGAATAGTATAGCTAAATCAAGATAACATTCCTATCCCAATAGCTGTAAAAGTTGTTGCAATAATAAATTTTGCTAATGGGTTTACAGGTTCTACAATAAGTGTCATAGATGCTGTATGTTCTTGTTTTCTATAATCTTCAAACACTACTTCTATAACACGTTCTTTTTTTCCAATTATTGGAGCAAAATCAAACTTAGCAGTGTCATTTTCTATTTGTACTTCTTTTCCATCAACTGTAACTGATTTTAATCCTTTTGATCTAAACATTCATTTGGCACTACCTTGAATTTTATATTTACCTTTTTCTTTTATAAGTTTAGGGTTTTTACCTTCTAATTTGAATTTAGAGTCTCTAACAAGTAAATATTCAAAGTTTTTTTCTCATTTTGGAAGTTTAGTACTGTTCATTCTTGAGTCTACTTCAAAATGAGCTCTTCAATTTACATCCGCAATTCCTGCTGTATTTCAATTACTTAAGTCTTGATTGAATTCTTTAGCATTTCTGAACATAGCTTTCATATTAGTTACATTTTCTGTGTTTCATTTAGATATGTCTTGATTAAATCTTGTAGCTTTTTCAAACATAGATTCCATATCAGTTACTTTGGATACATCTCATTTACTTAAGTCTTGATTAAAAACCAATGCTTCTTTAAAAGAGTTTTTCATATCAGTTACATTTGAAGTGTTTCAAGTAGATATATCTGAATCAAATAGCGTAGCATCATTAAAAATATTACTCATAGTAGTTACATTTGAAGTGTTTCAAGTAGATATATCTGAAGCAAATGATTTAGCTTCTTGAAAAGTACTATCCATTTTTTGAACTGATTTTGTATTTCATGAAGACAGATTTTTGTTAAATTTATCTGTTTTTGCAAACATAAATCCTATATCAGTTACTTTAGATACATCTCATGAACCAATTTCTTTATCAAAAACTTTTGCTCCTTGAAACATTTCTCGCATATTAGTTACATTATATGTTCTAAACCTACTGATATTTTGATCAAAACTTTCAGCCTTTTTAAACATAGAACTCATATCAGTTACATGTAAAGTGTCAAATTTATCGCCAAGAGAACTATTAAATTTTTCAGCTGATTCGAACATAGAACTCATAGTTACAGCTTCAGAAGTGTCTCAATTTAAACTGTCGTTAAATGCTTTAGCTTCGAAAAAAACTTTTGAAAAATCAGTTATTTTTGAAGTATTTCATTTATCAATACCTTTGATTGAAATTGCTTCAACACCTTCAAAAGCTGATTTTAAACTTGTAATGTTTTGTGGTAGTGTTTCAGGTACTTCAATTACTTTTGAGTCAAATTTTTCTATTTCAACAGTTCCATCGCTATACTCTACTCATCCAATTTTTGTACATTTTTTGTTGCCTGATTTATCTGGATCACCATATTTTGAATCTTCTTTTTTTACTATTTTTCTTTCTGATTCTTCGTTTTGGTTTAGTCTTAAACTCATTGTTTGATTATTATTGTTGCTCATTAAAAATGAACTAGCAACACCTACAGATGATAACATCACAACACCTGATAATATTTTTAATAATTTTTTCATATATTTCCTCTTTCTAAAAACGTAGTAATTCATTAGATTCATTATACTAAGCAAGAATGAGTTTTTCAACTTTCACCAAAAAGTTACTTCTACAGAAAACAATAAAAACCGGTTGGGGGCCGGTTTTCAATTTCTATTATTATTTTTAAGGTAATAAAATATTAAATTTTATTAACGTTCCTTAAAGAAATGAGAAAGTTTGTATAAAAAATCAATTTTAATTTCCAATTTTCATATTTTTTGGTTGAGTAGGGGTTACTCTAACCTCTAGATGTGGGTGCATCTAGACAATATAATTATACTAGTAAAAAATTAAATTGATTATTAATATTTAAAAAATAATAAAGTACTTTAGTAAACGCTAAAATGTTTTACATAAAACTACATAATTAGATCAAGTTAAAAAGACAAAAAGAGATCAAGTGGAAAAGACAAAAAAGAGATCATAAAAGTTCTATAATATATTTAATAGAGGTGATATTAAAATGAAAAAGAATTTAAAATGAATTACAGTTGCTGGTTCGCTGATTTTATTAGGGGGAGGGACAGCAGGTGCTACTATAGCATTTGTCAACCAAAATAAAAATAATAAGACTAATAAAATAGATATCAGTAATATACAAAATTTAAATCTAAAACTTAAAGGACTTGAAGATAAAAACCCAGATACTATCATAGATGCTTTTTTAAAAAACAATAATATTAAAGATCTTAAAAAAGAGGATCTTCAAGTAAACGTAAACAATGATAAAGCAACTATCAAAGTTGTTAAATCTGAGATGTATACTGGTCATGTTGAAGTAAAAGTTTTAACAATAAAAGAAAATATACAAATAGTACATTCGATTTGAAATGAAGGATTTTTTGGAAAATTAATTCGTCCTATTTATTTCGAAAATCTGTTTAAAGAATTAAATAAAAGACTAAGACAAAAAGATGCAGATGAAATTTTACTTGCATCTGACATATCACCTTTTGAAAATATTGGTAATTCAAATGAAATTAAATTACTATATAAAGAAAATTCAATTACTCTTAAATTTGGTAAAGATGAAAATGATTGACTTGATTTAGAAAAAGAACCTACATATAACGAAGATGATGAGACTATATGTTTAGATATGGGATGAAAATTAAAGACATTTCTTGATGAAGGAACGCAACATTACATTATTAGTCCACAAACTTTAAAGAATACTGTAAAAGAAGTTCCGACAGAATTACCATGATTCGTTAATGGTTTAGATCAAGTTTTCTTAGGAAATGAGAATGAAGAAATTAAAGGTATCGAACAATGAGACGCTTCAAATTTTCAATACTTAAATGAAACTTTTGCAAATGCTAAAAGTTTTAATCAAGATTTAGAAAAATGAGATGTTTCGAATGTAATTTACATGAACGGTGTGTTTTCTAATGCTGAGTCATTTAATAAACCTTTAAATGGTTGAGATGTTTCGAATGTTCATAGTATGTGAGGATTGTTTTTCGGTGCTAAAAGTTTTAATCAAGATTTAGAAAAATGAGATGTTTCGAATGTAGCGGTTATGGATGGAATGTTTGGTAATACCGATGTTTTTAACAAACCTTTAAACAACTGAAATACTTCTAAATTAACTGAGATGAACACAATATTTTTCGGTGCTAAAAGTTTTAACCAGGATTTAGATAAATGAGATGTTTCGAATGTAACTACTATGGTTGGGGCATTCTCTGGAACTGAATCTTTCAATGGAAATATAAGCACTTGAAATTTAAAAAATCTAGATAATATGTCGCATATGTTTGAAGGTGCTAAAAGTTTTAATCAAGATATTTCAACAAGAAAAATACCAACACTTGACGGAAGTGAATATAAAGCTTGAGACACTTCAAATGTTAGTTATATGAATAATGTATTTGCAAATGCAGAATTATTTGATCAAAATATATCAAATTGAGACGTTAAGAAAGTTGTTGAGAATAATAATAAAGCAAAAGATGACGAGGGAAACCCTATTCCATCATTTTCAAACTTCTCAGCAGGAAGTAAATTATCACCTGAAAAATTACCTAAATTCAATCAAAACTAACAACAATAAAGCACAAAACAAAGATATGAGTAATTCATATCTTTTTTGTTGCATTTTTTAAAGTTATATATTCTTTCTTATATCTTTTTATAGTAGAAATGGTGTCATTTTGTTTAATATTTAATAATTTACATAAACTGCATATTAGAACTGATAAATTTTAAGATATTATATATAAATAAAAGAGGTTAAATATGGATATAAGAATAAGAGCAACAAGTAAAAAATATAATGTAAAAATTTCAATAGTTGATATAACTGAATCAATGCAAGAAATAATTAAACTTCAAAAAGCAAATGTTTTTGCAAATATAGTTTTATCAAAATTTACAGCAGCAAATACTTTAATAGGGATGGAATCAAAAGATAACGATAAAACTTTTTCAAATTGAACAACAAGTGACGGAGCTATTAAAACTATGATAGCTGAATTTCAAAATAACAAAATAAGAAGTTATATTCAAAATAAACAATTTGATCCAATGAATTATATTAATAAAATTGATGCTGATCCAGTTATAGCAACAGCTGGTAAAAAAGGATTTTTAGTTGTAAGTAGAGATCTTGGTTTAAAAGATCCGTATGTTTCAAATGTTGAGATTAACTTTGGAAATATTGATTATGATTTTACAAATTATTGAACTAAATCATCTCAAACTAATTCATTTTTAATAACTGATTGTAAGTTAGATGATAATTTAGAAATTCAAAAAGTTGTAGGTATTATGATTCAAATGTTTCCGGGTTATACAAAAGAAAATCTCGATGCTATTTCAGAAAAACTTGGAAACACAAACTTTATAAAAGAAGTTTTATTAAAATCTACAAACTATCAAGCATTAATTAAAGAAATAATTGAAGATGCTGAAATTTTAGAACAAAAAGAAATAAAATTCGAATGTACTTGTTCAACAGATAAGGTGTTTAATTCTTTAAAACTTTTACCTAAAGAAGAAATTAACGACATCATTAACAAAAAAGAAAAAATTTCAGTTCTTTGTGAATTTTGTAACAAAAAATACACAGTTGACTTAGAAGATATCGCAAAACTTTTAAATTAATCAATACATAATAAACATGTGCTAAAATTAATAAGACATTGTTTTAAATTAAAAAATAAAGGAGCACTCATGGAAAATAAAAATAAAATAAATGATCGTGATTTTATTAACATTACACAATCAGAAGAGTTTGAACCAGGTGTTAAAGGTTTAAAACAAAAACTAAAACTTCAAAAGAAATTAACAAGCAAATATTCAAAAGAAATTTTGGATAACGGTCTTGTTGTGACAACTCAAAATCATGTTCCTAATTTAGATAAACACATTATTGAGTTAAAAAATGTTAAAAAATCTTATATTACAGGAGATCTAGAAACTCCAGTATTAAAAGGTATTGATGTTAAATTAGATAAATCAGATTTTATTGTTATTTTAGGACCATCAGGATCAGGAAAAACTACATTCTTAAACATAATTTCAGGGCTAGATAAAGCAACTGAAGGTGACGTGTTTATTCTTGGATCTAACTTAACATTGTTAAAAGATTCTCACATGACTAAATTCAGAAGAAGAAATGTTGGATTCGTTTTCCAACAATATAATTTGCTAACAAACTTAACTTCTAAAGAAAACGCTGAAGTTGGAGAAAACTTAGCAAAAAACAAAGGTGGAATGTCAATCGAAGAAATCTTTGAAACAATCGGTATGAAAGAACAAATGAATAAATACCCTCACCAAATGTCAGGGGGACAACAACAACGTGTTTCTATTGCCAGAGCATTAGCTAAAAACCCTGATATTCTATTTGCCGATGAGCCAACTGGGGCGTTAGATGAAGAAATGGGACGTAAAGTTCTTGAAATTCTAGTTAAAGTTAACAGAGAATACAAAACAACAATTATTGTTGTTACTCACAACCCTAACATCGCTAAAATTGCTAATACTGTTATTCATATCAGAAACGGTGTTATCGATAGTTTAGAACACAATGCTAATCCAGCAGATCCACAAACAATTGATTGATCATAATTTGATAACCAAAAAAGAGGAATTTATTATTCCTCTTTTTCTTTATCTTTATTATCGTCTTTAGAATCATCTTTAGAATCATCTGATTCTTTATCAACTTTTTTTGTTTTTGTTGAACTAGATTTTCTTCTAGGTTTTTTTACTTCTTCAGAAGAAACTTCTTCAGCTTTTTCTTGTTCTTGTTCTTTTTTAATATCATTAATATCTAATTCAATAATTTTACCTTCTTTAATTTTTTCTTGTTCTTTAGCATATCTTTCTTTTTCAATTAAAACTGCTTCAGGTAATTTTTTGTTTTTATTAATGTAATCAATTTGTTCAGCTGTAATAGTTTCTAGTACTCTTAGAGATTCAGCAAGTAATTCTAAAGTATCCATGTTTTCTTTAATTATCTTAATAGCTAATTTATATGATTCATCTAAAATTCTAGCTACTTCAGCATCAATTTTTGCTGCAGTTTCTTCAGAATAACTTCCTTCAGTTTTACCATAAGCTTCATCAGCCATTGTTAATAATTTAGTAATACCTAAATCAGACATACCGAATTGCATTACCATTCTTTTTGCTATAGCAGTAGCTTTATCAAAGTCATCATGAGCTCCTGTTGTAACATTATCTTTTCCAAATTTGATTTCTTCAGCTGCACGACCACCTAAGTAACCTGCGATCATTGCATATAAATCATTTTTAGATGAGAATAACGTTTCATCTTTAGGAGTCATAATTGTATAACCACCGGCATTACCACGTGGAATAATTGTAACTTTTTGAACTTTAGAAGCACTTTCTAATTTTAATCCAATTAAAGCGTGACCTGATTCATGATATGAAACAATATCTTTATCATGCATTGTCATAGCACGAGATTTTTTAGCAGGACCTCCAACAACTCTATCAATAGCTTCATCAATTTCAGTAATAGAGATAATTGATTTTCCTTCTCTAACCATTAAAATAGCAGCTTCGTTTAAAACGTTTTCAAGTTGTGCTCCTGAGAATCCTGGTGTTCTTTCAGCAACTCTATGTCAGTCAACACTTGAATCAACTTTTTTGTTTCTTGCGTGTAATTTTAAGATTTGTTCACGTTCTTTGATATCTGGTAGAGATACTTGAATAACTCTATCAAAACGTCCTGGTCTTAATAAGGCTGGATCTAAAACGTCAACACGGTTAGTTGCTGCCATAACAATAATTCCTGAGTTAGTTTCAAATCCATCCATTTCAACTAACAATTGGTTTAATGTTTGTTCATTTGTTCCTGTTCCGATTCCTGCATTACGTTTACGTCCTACAGCATCAATTTCATCAATAAAGATGATCGCTGGAGCAGATTTTTTAGCTTCGTTAAACATTTCTCTAACACGACTAGCACCAACTCCGACAAACATTTCTTCAAATTCAGAACCTGCGATTGAGAAGAATGAAACTCCTGCTTCTCCAGCAACAGCTTTAGCAAGTAAAGTCTTACCTGTTCCTGGTGGACCTTCCATTAAAACACCTTTTGGTGCTCTTGCTCCAGCTGAAGCATATTTAGCTGGTTGTTTTAAATAATCAACTAACTCAACTAATTCACCTTTTTCTTCTTCAATACCTGCAACATCACTAAATTTAACTTTTGATTTTTCTTTTCTTGCTTTATTTTTACCCATTCCAAATAATCCGTTAGCTCCAGCTGCACCACCAGCTGCACCACCTTTGAACATAAAGTAAAATAAACCAATATAGAATAAAATTAGAATAAACATTGGTAATAATGATGATATGAATGAAGCAATTGATGTATTGTTATAAACTATAGTATTTGAATTTAAAATTAAGTTTTTAAAGTTTTGATCTGTTATTGAATTAATAGCAAGATCACTTGTGTTAACAACAAATTTTATTCAACCACTTTCTGATTGATATCATCCACTTATTATGTCAGTTCCATATATATATTTTTGTAATGTAATGTTATCAACTTTTCCAGATTGTGCTTTTTCATACAACTGATCTAGAGTAAGACTTTGGGTAGTTCCTGCTGCTGTTGTACTAACAATAGTAAATATTAAAATAACAGCTAGTATCAGAATAACTCAAAACCATAAACTAGGTTTTCTTTTTTTCTTATCCATGATATTCTCTCCTCTAAAAATACCTATACAATATAATAATATTATCACATTAACATTTTAAAAACTAACCTTGATAAATTTTGATTACTAAACAAGATTCTTTCTCATTTATAATCTAAAATTTTCAGATTAAAATCTTATTTTATAGTTTTGATAAATAATATTTTTTAATCTTATTTAAGATTATTTTTTTATCTTTATTGTAAACAACAGGGTTTAAAATTCTAGACTTATATCTAATTTTTCTATCTATTAAATATCGGTTAGTTTTTTTATATCAATTGTTGTTTCTAATTTATATTTTTCATAATCATTAGTAATTATGTAACTAAAATCTCTCTGATTAAAAATAATTTGTTCAATTTGATCGATATTGTCAAACATAGTCTGATTAATTAAATCATCTAAATTATTAATAACTAATGTTTTAGGTTCTAACAACTTATTAGAAATTAAAAATAACTTATCATAATCTTTAATTAAGCTATATTCATTTAAAGTTATTTTTCAATAATTCTTTTTAGAATTTATTAATGTTTTAGTTATTTCAACAATAGTTTTATTACTTCTGTTTAATAATAATTCTTCTTTTTTAATAGCTTTAAAATAGTTGTAAACAATTCTTTGAATAACATTATTTTTAAAACTAAATAGTTCTTTATTTAATTCTAATTCATCATCAATAAGATTGTTTTTTAAATATTTATCTACAATTTTATTGATCTTGTTTAACTGATCGTTTTTTATTTTAATTTCTTCTAATAAAGTATCAAAATCATCTTCATTTAAAATAGATCTAATTTTATTTCTTTCATATTTAACATCTGAATTAGTTGAATCAATAGCATATTTAATATTATGAGTATCTAGATAATTGATAATATATGATTTTTTAATGTTTAGCATTATTCGGTAAATATTCATATCTTTATACTTAGATTTATCTTTTAAACCATAGTAATTAACTTCGTTATTACGTTGTTTTTGTAAAAGATATGTTTCAATTAAATCATTTAGATTATGAGCGACTAATAGATTAAAGATATTATATTTATTTGCAATTTCATTGAAAAAATCATATCTTAAAGTTCTTGCTCAAGATTCAAAATTAGTTTTTAATTCTAAATAATCTTGAGTTACATTTAAGATTTCTAGTTTTAAATTATGTTGTAAACAAAAATCTTCAACAATTTGTTGATCGATATTTGAATCAATTCTAAAATTGTAATTTACATGACAAACTACGATATTTTTATTATCAATATTTTTTAAAATGTTACTTAGTAAAAAGATACTATCAGGTCCACCAGAAACAGCAACTAAATATTTTTTTGTACTATCAATATTTAAATTATTCATAGCAAATATTTCCTAGTTTATTTTTAGAATTTTTGAGATTTTTTCAAAACGTTTTTTGTCTTTTTTAACTATACTTGTAAACAACACTTGTGTTACATATAACAGTGAAAACATAGATGAATATTTAATTCTTTGAAGAGGATCTTGATCTGTTGGAGCATATTTAATTCAACAATCAGCAACTTTAGAAAACGCACTTGTGTTATTCATAGAAACTAACGCTACGAATGAACCATTTTTATGAATTTGTTCTATCATTTTTTTAACCATAATGTTTTCTCCAAAATGAGAAATCACAATAAAAAGTCAGTTTTCATCAGATATTTTTGAATAATATTCTAATGTTTCTTGTTGTTTAATAACAATTGGGGGTATTCCTATTAAACTCATTTTTTCATATAAGTCACTTGCAATATAACTTATGCTTGAATCTTGAGAAACGATACATACAGTTTTTGTTTTAAAAATTGCTTCAACGATTTTATCAACTTCGTCCATGTCAATTAAACTATCAGTTAAGTTAATTGCACTAGTTATTTCATCATAGTTAAATTCATTTTTCTTAGTGTGTTTTTTAGGATCTGAATTTAATTCTTCTTCACTCAAATAAACTCTTATAAGAGTTTGAAGTTCACTAAATCCTGATAAATTTAGATACTTTTGACAAAATCTAGTAATAGTAGCAGGAGAAGTATAAGTAATTTGAGCAACTTTAGAAATATTAAAATTAGCAACTAATTGCATATTATCTAAAATTGTTTTACTTGTTAATCCAATATTAGTTTCTGGTTCTTTTGCTAATTCTTTTAATCTAAAAATAACATTTGTTACATTCATAGTATTTGCCTCTTGTTTCTTATTTATATCATACAACACAATTTAAAAATGTTATATTTCTAAACTAATCATGAAAGTATTTTAACAATTCATCTGTATATGTTTCATCGCTATTGTGAGTGACTAAAGTTGGTAGTATTTGCATACCTTCATTTCCTTGATATATTCCATCAATTAAAACAGTTTTTGCTTCTTGATCAGCTTTTGATTGTACAAGCATCAATCTTTTTGGATATATATTATATTTGTAAAATAAATTAATAATTTCTCCAGTTCTTTCAGCACGGTGAACTATTGTAAAATTACCTTTATTTTTTAAACATTTACTTGCACAATAAATGATTTCTTCTAATGTTATTAAAACTTCGTGTCTAGCATTTACAACTTCTTGTGAAATTTCTTTTAATTTAGGTTTACCATCCATTTTAAAAAACGGTGGATTGCAAACTATTAAATCAAAAACTTGATTATGAGTTTTTGCAAATTCTTTTATATCTGAACAAACTATCTCTATTTGATTGTTTAAATTATTTAACTCAAGATTTTCTCTTGCTATTTCAACAGCTTGTTGTTGAATCTCAACTCCAACGATTTTAGCATTAGTGTATTTACTTAAAACTAAAGGAATGACTGCATTATTAGTTCCAAAATCCGCTATCATTTTTCTTTTACTTGTTAAATTTGCAAACCTAGCTACTAAAATACTGTCTAAAGTAAAGTTAAACATTTTATTATGTTGATATAATTTTCTATTTTTATAACCAAGTAAGTCATTTAATACTTTCATTATATTTCCTCAACAATTCTAATTAAATAATTATCAATAGATATATTTGTGATTGGTAAAAATTTTAAATCATCTAAAACTTCTAAAGTTGGTTCAATACAGTTAAAAAATTTATGAACTATAGTTTTATGATAAGCATCACTTATTAATTTGATCTGATCATTTCTACTCATTGATTTTAATTTTGATCCAAATAATAGAATTTCTTCTTTATTTTTTTTGATTAATAATTCTTCAAAAACATTTAATTGTTCATCTATTTTTTGTTCATTATCGATATTAACTAATTGACATCTAGATAAAATGGTAGTGATTATTTCACTGTAATT
Organism: Mycoplasma cottewii; assembly: GCF_024918975.1. Classification (NCBI taxonomy): domain Bacteria; kingdom Bacillati; phylum Mycoplasmatota; class Mollicutes; order Mycoplasmatales; family Mycoplasmataceae; genus Mycoplasma; species Mycoplasma cottewii. Next base: position 1,004,443 of record NZ_CP103424.1, read on the forward strand.
ATTTGTTAATAAAAATCCATAAGTGTTAACTGGAGGTTCTTCTAAAAATTTTAATATTGAGTTAGCTGAAGTATTTTTTAAGTTTTCTGCATTTTTTATTATAAAGAATTTAATATTTTGTTCACCAATTGATGACATACTCATTTTTTCTATTAGATCATGAACTTGTTGATTAGTAATGGCACTATGACCATCTCCAATTTGTAAAACATCAATATTTTTATTCTCTAATATTTGTTTTTTTACTTGATCAAAATCTAAATGATTTGAATTACAACAAAACATATAAGAGATAATTTCACTTACTATATCCATACTTATTTGATTATCATTACTATTCAATATAGTATTAGAAAAAAAGTTGTGATCATCAACCATTTTTTTTAATCTTTTTATTATTTGTTCTTTTTTCATATTATTTTATTTTTTCTAAGATTAGTTTTAAAACTTGATCACTAACTTGTTCAATAGATTTAGATGCATCAACTTGTTTAATTCTTTCTGGATTATTTTTAATTAGTGTTTTATAACCTTGATAAACTTTTTCTTTAAAGTCCATCTTTTCTTTATCTAAACGATTTTTAATTTCTTCTCCTCTTATGTTCATTCTATTTTCAGCAACTTCAGGTTTTATATCAAAAAATAAAGTTAAATCAGGTTTGCATTCACCTAAAATAATAGCTTGAATACGATCAACATTTTCAACTCCAATATTTCTAGCATTACCTTGATAAGCACTAGTTGAATCCATAAATCTATCAGAAATTACAATCATACCTTTTTGTAAAGCAGGTTTAATTACTTTTTCTAAATGTTCTTTTCTTGCTGCAATAAATAATAAAGCTTCAGTTCAAGAATGCATTGATTCATTTTTATTATCTAAAATAATTTGACGTAATTGTTCAGCAATACGTTCACCACCTGGTTCACGTGTAACTAAAACTTTATATCCCTTTTTTTCTAATTCTTCTTTTGCTTTTAAGATTGCTGTAGTTTTTCCACTACCATCTATTCCTTCAAATGTTATAAACATAATTTATTCTCCATATTTTTTTCTATTATTAAATGCACTTTCTAAAGTGAATTCATCCATATAATCTAAACTAGCACCCATTGGTATTCCTTTTGCAATTCTAGTTACTTTTATATTTTTTTCACTCAATAATTGGTTTAAATAATTAGCTGTAACTTCTCCTTGATATGTTGCGTTTAAAGCTAATATAACTTCAGTATTTTTATTAATTCTTTCTAATAATTTATTGATATTTAACTTGTATGGTGGTAAGTTTTTATTTAAGTCAATTTCTCCATTTAAGATATGATAAACACCTTTAAATTTATTAATATCTTCTATATTTTTAGCATCTAAAATACTTGATACAACACAAATTAAATTTTGATCTCTACTAGATAAACTACATACTAAACATTGATTGTTTTCAGCTAAATAAGAACAAATCGGACATAAACTTATATTTTGTTTTAAAGTATTTAATTGGTTAATTAATTGATCTAAATTGTTTGGATTAATTAATAGATCTACTAATAATCTTTGTGTAGTTTTTTTAGTTAGTCCTTTATTGTTTTTTACAATATCAACTATTTGGTCAAATAATATATCAGACATATTAATCACCTATTATAAAATCATCATCAAATAGTGCTTTTGCTTTTTGAATTAATTCTTTATTTAGTGAAACTTCTTTGTTATTTTTTAGATATTTGTTTTTAATTTCTTCAAATGTTTTTTCTTTGTAATCAGATAATTTATTTTTAGATTTTAGATCTTTAAAAATCATCATTATTTCGTCTTTTTTATTATCATCAATTGCAAATATAAAATAGTGTTTTTTAAATCATGAATAAATATTATTTAAAACTTTTTCATCTAACATTAAGTTGTTAATTAAATTAGCATGACTATTTGATTGAGTTTTTAAAATTATTACACTATCAGTTAAAGCCATTAGTTTTGTATCTAATAACATATACAAGTTGTTAGCATGATCTTTATTTATTAAATTATCAAATTCATCAGTTGCAAATAAATCACTAAATAATTTATCTACTTTCATTTTTTCATCTTTAAATTGTTTTGTTCCAGATAAGAAATTAATTAAATCCATATTATCAATTGATGAGTTATTTTTCATAGAAATTAAATCTAATAGATATGAGTTTAGTTTAGATTTTAGTTCAATTAATTTAAAGCATTCTTTATCATTTAATTGATCATCAATTACATTAATTTTTGTTTCAACAAATGCAGTAAAATCTTCTTCATCTAGGTTTTGAATTTCTATAGATTCTTGTTCTATAATAACTGTTTTTTCTTCTTCAGATATTTTATTTATTTCTTTTGTTTCAAGAATTATTTGTTCAATTTCAATATCATTTTCTATAGGTTTAATATCATCATTTTTTGCTTGTATTTCAATAAAATTATCATCGTTTTTTACAACAGTTGTTTGTGTGTTTAATGATTTTAATAAGCTTAGTAATAAGTAGTTATAACTAATGTTTGAGTTTTTAGTTTTTGAATAAGCATCAGCTAAATTATCAGCTAATTTAAAAATATCTTTTATATTAAAATCATTAAATTGAATTACATCATCATGAGTTAATACATTTAAAAAATCAAGATCGTTAGTTAATTTATATTCAACAATTTCTTTAATTATTTCAATAATACCTAAAGCAAAAACATCTCAATTCATACCTTGATTATTAGCTTTTTCAAAATAAGAAATAATAAATTCAGAATTGTTATTTAAAGTACTTTTTACTATTTTAAGTTGTTCTTTTTTTGTAGCTATTAAAAAGATTGATTTTAAGTTATTAATTGTTATTTTTTTATCACTTACTAAAATTAATTGTTCAATAATGTTGATTGCATCTCTTAATGAACCTTCTGATAAATAATAAACTTCATCTAAAGTTTCTTTATCTATTTCATAACCTTCTTGAGTAATTATAAAGTTTAATCTATTAGTTAAAGATTGTTTGTCAATTTTAGAAAAATTAAATATTTGACATCTTGATAATATTGTTTGAAGGATTTTACTAAATTCAGTTGTAGCCAGAATAAAAACAGCATGCATTGGCGGTTCTTCTAATGTTTTTAACAATGCATTAAAAGCTTGTTTAGTTAACATATGAACTTCATCAATTATATAGATTTTATATTTACTATTTAACGGTAAAGTAGCGACTGAATTTTTGATATCTCTTATTTCATCGACACCATTATTTGAAGCTGCATCAATTTCAATAATATCTGAACTTCTATTTTCATTGGCCATTATACAATTAGAGCATTTATCGCAAGCTTTAGATTCAATTAAATTTAAACAGTTAATAGTTTTTGCAAATATTCTAGCAACACTAGTTTTTCCAGTTCCTCTTTGTCCAGCAAATAAAAGAGCGTGACCTATTTTATTGTCACTGATTTGTTTTTTTAATATTTCAATAACATTTTTATGTCCTGCTACACTATTAAAATCTTTTGGTCTATAAACTCTATATAATGATTGTTTATTTGTTTCCATGTCTTACCTCTTAATTACTATATATATTTTACCTTATATTAAGAACTTAAACTTACAACAATAATTGTTTAGTCAATATATTAATAATTATTACTAATCATTAAAAAAGAACTCTAAAGAGTTCTAATTTAGTTCTGTTTATCATTTCGCCATCTCAAATGGTAGGCATGGCCGGTAAGAACTAAAACCACCGATATCATAAATATTCCAATCTTTATAAGCATTAGAAATATTGCATATATTATTTTAACATTTACTATCTTTTATTAGCGAAGAAATTGTTAAGGATATTTTTATATTCATCTTCTTTTGTACGATTTTTTATTTGGATTAAATTGATGTTTATATCATTAATACTATATTTGTTAGTTATTCCATATTTGATGCTGTCTACTAAAAAATAAATATCTTTAATTTTAACTTGATCAATTGCTCCATAACACATCTGGCAAGGCTCAAGAGTAGTTATTATTTTATACTCACTTAAATTCATATTATTTATTTTTTTAATAGCTAAATTAATTGCATTTATTTCAGCATGTGATGAAATATTTTTATCTTTTTGTTTAGTGTTAAAACTTAAACTAACAATATTGTTATTACTATCTACTACACAAGCACTAACCGGAATATCATCATGTGTTAATGCTTTTTTAGATTCGTTTATTAATAAATCTAATAATTGATCAAATTCTTTCATAATTCCTCCAAATAAAAAACCGTAATACAGAACACGTTTCCTTATAGCTGCTACCTTCCGGTCCTGACTCATTCAGATGTTATCCTTATTACGGCATATTTAATTATATTATTTTTCTAATTTGTTTTCAATAGGATTATTCATGGTGATTTGAACAATACTCAAATCACTTATATTCATTAAACTAGTAATCTAAGTTTAATAATTTAATTCTTCTAATTTGTTTTGCATATAATTTAGTTTTTTTGTAATCATGTTTTAAGTGTCTGATTAAGTTTTTGATATTGATTAATTCTTGTTTTTCTAAATTATATTTAGCTTTTAAATCATTAATTTGATAGTGTTTTTGATCAGCTGATAATTCTTGATTATCTAGTAATTTGATTTGATTTTCAGTTTCTAGTTTAAATTCGTTTAGTTTTTGTTTTTTAACTACAAATTCTTGTTTTAAATTATTAAGAGTATTAGTATAGTTTGTTTTTGCAGTTTCTAGATCTTGTTTAGTTTTGTAATTAATACTTGATACCATGTTTTTACGGTATATTCTAAAATCATTTTCATACTCTTTTAATTCATTGTAAATTTCTTGTTTTGTTTTGCCATTTTCAATTAAAGTATCCATTCATTTTTCTTGTTTTGCATAACTATTAAATGCTTCTGCTTCAAAGTATGGTGTAAGTACTGGTTTATTAAATAATCGTAATTTAGCTTTATAAACTGGGAATTTATAGTGACGGTATTTATTAATAATTCAGTCAATAAATTTTAAGTTTTTGTCTTCTAAGAATTTTTTTCTTAATGTTGTTGAAATATTTTCTATAACTAATGTAAAGATAATTAATCCAAATATTACAGCTCCAAATTCAGAAAATAATCGATCTCTAAAGTATGAATTCATAATAAATCCTATATTACCAGCGCTAACAATTCCTAAAGCTGCAACTTCTTTAAAGTTTAATTCAAATCGGTAAATGATATATGAGATTGTTTCATTTTTAGTTTGAGCAAGTACACCATGTCTGAAAACTTGTCATCAACTAAGACCCATAGATTTTAATTGGTAAATAATTTTCATATTAATTCGTTCATATATTTCACGATTATATTTTGTAAGCATACCAATTGAACCCATAACAAGAGCTAACATACCAGGGAAAGGACCGAAACCAACTATAAACACAAACACATAAGCATACATATATGTCGGTATAGATCTCATAACTGTTGTGATAAACATAAAAGGAATTGAAACATATTTATTAGTTACTTTTGTTGAACTTAATAAACCTAGAATAAAAGCAATAATTCCTCCTATAAAAGTAGCAACAATTGCCATAGATAACGCTTCTCACAATAAAGAAACTACTGGGAAATCAACTCTATTTGTTGGATCAGTAAGAATTAATGATCTTCAATTTATATTTAAGATTTCTAAAATTACTTTTCCTGTATCTTTAGCTTGTTGTGAACTTGCAAGTTTAAAATCAATAGTAGTTGTTGAATAAATGAACATTGAAATCAAAATTAATCCAAACACTAATCTTTTAATGTAGTTTTTTCTTCCACTTTTTAGTGTTTGTTCAACTGTTAAATTTTCTTTAAACTCTTTTAGTTCTAATTTTGTTGATGCATCAATTACATTCTTTAATTCTTCTTTTGCTTTTAAAACGAAAAAATTTAGTTTTGCAGTTGTCTTTTGATCAATTCTAACTGTTTGATCTATCGAATCTATTTTTATAAATAAATCATTATCTGTATTTTTTAATAATGTTTTGTATTCTAATTTGTCTTGTTTAACATTTTTTCTATGTTCAGCTATGTATTCTCTGATTTTCTCTCTTCTTATTTTTTTAAGATGTTGAATTTCGTTTTTATCGGTTAATTTAGATAATTTATCATTAATATCTTTTACTAAGATGTGATTTACATAAAATTTCAATGCATTAGTATTGTCGATTTTTCTTATAGCTTTTAAAGATTTATTAATGATTTTATATTCTAGAACTTGATCTTTATCTTCAAGTACATATTTTTTAGTGAAAATTATTAACAATTCAATCATTAAAATAACAGAAGAGAATAATGTTAATAAGAATCCTGTTTTATTATATTCACTATTTCCTATAGTCTCTTGAATCACACCACCAAAGCTAGTTATACCAACAGCAGTTGCAACAATTGATAGATAACGAATATTTGTTTCTAATGCATAAAGTGAAATAGAAAGTAGATCTCTTGAAATTTGAGGAATTACAGCTTTTCTAAATGCTTGAATTCTTGTGGTTCCTGTTGACTGTAATGAAGTATAAACTTTTACATCTATTTGTTCTATTTTTTCAAAGAATAGCTTACCTGCAACTGAGAATGAGAAAAATATAACACCAACAGCTATAACTGATGAAACTGTGTCAAAAAATCCTTTTACTATAATTGCGAATGCAAAAGTAGGTATAGTTCTGAAAACTGATAAAAATATTCTAGCACTTTGATTTATAAAGTTGTTTTTTATAATACTTCTAGCAGCCAATAACGCAACAGGAAAACATAGTATCACACCTATAAAAGTTCCAAAGAAAGAATAAGTTATAGTTTCTAATAAAAGCGCAAATACTCTAGATAGAAAACTTCTTGCTCCCAATCTAGATTCAGATCAATCAGCAAAATCTCACTTAAAAAAATTGCTAATTAATTCATTCAATTGATCAATGTTTTGGAAAAATTTTAGTCATTCTGAGTCTAACAGTATGAACCCAAGAAGTATGATTGCTATAGATACAACTAAAAAACTTGTTATAAATACTTTTTTAGGTCTTTTTGTAAAATTGTTACCTACTTTAAATGTTTTATTTTTTATAAACATTAGTAATTATCTCCATAGATTTTTTTAATCATTTGGTCATCTAATTGATCAGGAGAACCATCGAATACAATTTCTCCATTATTTAAACCTATAATTCTTGTTGCATATTTTTTAGCTAAATCAACATGGTGAATATTTATAATAGTTGTTATTCCTTCTTCTGCATTAATTTTTTGGAAGTCTTTCATAACTTGGTTGGCCATAACCGGATCTAAAGCTGATACAGGTTCATCAGCAATAATTAGAAAAGGTTGTTGACTCAATGTTCTTGCTAAGGCAACACGTTGTTGTTGTCCACCACTTAAATTTTCAGCACGAATGTAAGCAAAGTCTAATAAGTTTAATTTATCTAAAGATCCCAATGCTATTAATTTACTTTCTTTTGAAAACATACCTAAAAGTTTAAAAATAGGTTTTTCTTTTGTGACTCTTGCATTTAAAACGTTTTCTAAAACTGTTTTATTTCCAATATTGTTGTATTCTTGGAACATTAAACCAATATTACTTCTTAATTCACGTAATTTTTTTCCTCTAGTTTTAGATAAATCATATTTTTTATTGATCTTGTCAAATTCTATTTCAATAGTTCCTGAAGATATATCATTAAGTTTATTAATAGTTTTTAAAAGCGTTGTTTTACCAGCACCAGAAAGTCCAATAACAGCTATTAATTCACCTTTTGATATTGTTAAATTTATATCTTTTAAAACTTGTTTTCCATTTGGTCAAATTTTATTAACATTTTTAAATGTAATCATTTCTATTTATTCCTTATGATAATGTTATATTGCTTGTGCTATTTTAAACACATCTTCAAGACTTTCAAGTGCGTTTGTTATTTTCTCATCAATTTTTGCATCTGTTTCTTCAAAACTAGTAATGTTATATATACTTAAAGCTTCTCTTGCTTCTGCATCTTCTTTCAATAAAGTTTGTAATGCAGTTTTCACATCTTTAAGTAATTCTGGATCTTTTCCAACAAAAGTTCTTTTGCTTTTTGAATACATAATTCCGTCATTTATTACTGCTTGACTAGCTCCAATGATTTCAGAATTTTTAAATAATTTTTTCTCAACTTCTGTTTTACCAGCTCTGTTAAAACGAATATCTGAAAAACCAAATGATAGACCATAACCATTTCCTGAACTCGCTTTTTCATTATCACCTATAGTTTCTGCCATTAGATCATAGTTTTGTCCTATAACAAATTTTCGATCATTATCTTTTTTATTAAATAGAGCAACTATTTGTTCATTTGTTAAATCAGTATTTTCTCTAATTCATAACATTGGATAGCTAAATCCAGAAGATGATTTTTTATCTCCTAAACCTATTTTTATATTTGATTCAACAATTAAGTGCTTAATTATTTCTCTATAATTTTGATAACCATTTTCTGCTGTTTTTGCTTCTTCTAAAGCTTGTTTATAACTTTTTCCATCTTTATATGGTGTGTTTGATAAAACATTTGTATTTGCATAAACATATGTTCTGTAGTATGTTGCTGAAATTTCATTATCTTCTAAAATTTCAGCATAACTTTTTTTAACAGATTCTTCGTTTTGTTTAACATATTCTTGATATCAACTACCTAGTTTGAATAGTTCTTCACCAGTTAACTTAGATATAGCTTTATCATTTGAAAACTTACCATTCTCACCTTTAAAATCTTTAAAAGTTGTGTCAGATTTAGCTCCTTTTCTACCAGAACTTAGTAAGAAACCTATTTTGTCATATGTTCCGTCTTCTTGTTTTTGTCCTCTATTTTCTTTATAAGGTTGTATTGACATAAGACCTATATCAGATGAACCACTAGCTAATGATTTTGCTGCAGCAGTATAATTATCAGAAACTCTAACTTTTACTGTTTTATTAAACTCAGCACCTCTTTTTTTAGCTAATTCTTTTAATTTTTTAGTCATTAATCTTCCTAATGTTTGTCCCTCTTTTATAAGTTCACTTCCACTTTTTGAAGGAACAAGAAGCATTTCTAAACTCGAACTTTTACAACTAATAGCCGTAAGAGAACTTGTGGCAACTAGTCCTATAGAACTCATTATTGAAATTAATTTTTTCATATTTTTACCCATTTATCCTATCTATTTAAATGAAATACAGTTTTTCTATAACAAAAATAGAGAAAGGTTAAACTATAAAAAAATATAGTAGCCTTTCCCTACTCCTAGTTAATTTTATAAGGTAATCGACTATAATGCATTAGTTTTTTTGCAATTTCTATTAATTAATCCATTCGTTATGTTATAAAAATTTGAATATTGACATTACTAAAAAGTAAAATTTTACTTATAACAAATAAAAAATCACCTAACAATGTTAGGTGATATGTCTGTTATTAATTTTATTTAACTGATAATCTTTTTAATGATTCCATGATAATTTCATCTTCTCTAACTTCTTGTTGTCATAGTCTCATATTACTTTTTACATATTCAGCAGTGATGATTTCACTTTCAGGATCTATTTCTGTTTCTTCAGTTACATCTTCATATTTAGGATCAACTGAAATTAAGTTTTCTAAAATTTGTTCTCTTAATTTATGTTTAATTTCTTCAACATCTTTTGATTGTTCAAATTCTTCAACTACATTTTCAATTAATTTATCTCAATAATCAACTGGGTTAGGTTGAACTACTCAGAATCCTGACATTTTAAAGAAGTATAAAACTGTTAATAAAGCAGTTCTTTTATTTCCATCAGTAAATTTATTTTTTGTTGATAAGTCAAATATAATATCAGCAGCTAAATTAGTGAAGTTAGCTCCTCTTTGGAATGCTCATTTTTTAATTCAAAAGTTAACTAATGATAAAGCTCCACCTTCAGGTTTTTGGAAGTAAACTTCTTTGTGATCTCCAATTCTTGCAGCTTCATCATTCGCATCCATACATAAAATTCCAACAGCTTCTGCAAAATCTTCATTAAATGGGAATTTTTTCATAACTCACTCAGTCAATTTTATTACATTATTTTTACTCATAAAATCATCCCTCCATTTAAAAATAGCAATATTTATACTAATTTTTATTTTTAATTAATACTTATTGCTTATGTTTATATCTTAATTTTAATATGTAACAAAAAAAGAGTGTTAAATTAACACTCTATTTATTATTAAGTTTTATTCTTTCTTGTTGACGTAAACGTCTTTGTCTTTCTTGATTTCCAGCTTTTGTATGTTTTTCATTATATTTGTAGAAACCATATGTTTGTATTATTTGGAATATTGATGAAAAAATTCAGTAAATACATACCCCAGTGGCAACTGATAGAATAACAATAACAAATACTACCATCATAACAAGTTGTGTAATAAGTTGTTTTTTTCTAGCCTTTTTCTGTGCTTCAGTTAATGAAACTGCTTTTTGACGTTTCATTTGAAGTAAAGTAGGTAACAACATTGAAACTGCTTGTAAAGGTAAATAAATTCCAATGATTAATATGTAAATATAGTTACCTTGAGTAATTTGTTGTCATGGTCCTTCAATTAAAGCAATTGGACCTAATGTAGCAATTTTTAATGATCTAGTTGATCTAACAATTGCATAAATCGCAAATAAGAATGGTAACGGAGCAAATGATCCTGCTAGTGATGAAAACTGTGATAAACCTTCTCTTTGGTAAGCTGCTTGAATTTCAGCTTGTTGTTTTTGTCTTGATTGCATGTCTTTTTTATCTTTGTATTTTGCTTGAATTTCAGCTACTTTTAATTGAATATCTTGCATTTTATGTTGATTGATTTGTGACTTAAATCCCATTAACAATGTTAATACTCTAATTATTAACACTGTTAAGAAGATTGATGCAACAGATGAAATACCATAAGATAATTGAGTTTTATCATCTAAGCTAGGGTTCAATGTTCCTGAGAATAATTTAATAAGTCCACTTAATACTCATGCAGTTGGATAAACAAAGAATCCATAGAAAGGTGATTCAGTTTTACTAAACGCTTCTCCTCATGAGTTTATAGAATTATATCCATACTCGATAAGTTTTCCATTTTGAATTGCGAAGTGGTGAACTTTTTCTCCACTTTCTCCTAATGAGTTAAGAATGATCTCAAATGAAACCCCTGGAGCGTAAACAGTTTTTCCAGTCATATCAACTATTTGATTAACTGTATATTGAGATTGATACATTTGCACACAACCTCATAACATTGAAACTAGAATAAATAGAAAACCAATAATTTTTAATCATTTTATAACTATTTTTAAAATATCTTTTGGTTGTTTACTTTTTTTACTCTTTTCAGGGTTCAAATAATTCATTACTCTGTTACTTTGCTTGTACAAACTCTTTTCCCCCTTTTCTATACCTAAAGTTTATTTATAATTTTTTTAAAAGAATTTGAAGCAGTTTCAAATTTAATATCTAAAATCGGTTTTCTTGCCAAAATAATAATATCAAATGATTTTTCTCCAAACACATTTATATTATTATTTATTAACATTCTTATTTGTCGTTTAACTTTATTTCTTACAACAGCATTACCTATTTTTTTTCCTACACTTATTCCATATCTCAAATAACCTTTGTCATTCGATCTATAATAAATTACAAAACAAAGATTCTTAATAGAATTTTTAGTAGAAATAATATCTTGAAATTCAAAGTTCTTTTTTATAATTCTTTTATTTTTCATAGTTTGTTAAAAGCAACTAAAATTAAGCAGATAATTTTGCTCTACCCTTAGCTCTACGAGCATTAATTACTTTTCTACCATTTTTAGTAGCCATTCTTGCTCTAAACCCGTGAACACGTGCGTGTTTGATTTTTGATGGTTGTCAAGTTCTTTTCATGCTGGAACCTCCTCACTTTAAAAATAATGTTTCATCATCTATTATATAATATTTTCTTTGCAAAAAACAACCTAAAATACAGTTAAATTTAAACATTAGATTCCATATTAATAAACATTTAAGTTTTCAACATAAAAATATATAACATGTAGATATGTATATAAGTTGTAAAAAGATAGGTTTTAATTGAGTTTTTATACTTTAAAAAAATTGTGGATAACTTAATATTCTTATGGTGATTAAATATTTTTCAACATTTTATAATGTTGTTTATTTATAATATTTTTGA